>JAGBTO010000035.1 GCA_017631285.1 Alistipes sp. | reverse complement strand
TCGTTGATGAAGGTGATAACAAAGCCCTCCTTCACGCCTGAGCGACCCAAAAGTCCATCGCGCTTGATGCTTGTAACCTGCACACCGCCACGTATCTCCAGCTTCTGGCACATCTGCTTGCTAACATCAGAGAACTTACCGCCCAATGCCGCAGCCACATCTGTTGTCTCGCGTGTGATTGGCTCGCTCTTGCCCACACGATTCTTCAACTCGACATCGACCTTTTTGTCGTTGTCATTACGCTTATAAGAGATTGTAACCTTATCGCCTGGGCGACGCTGCGCAATCTTTTCGACAAGAACTGAAGCGTCATCGGTCTTCACGCCATCGATAGCAGTGATGATATCACCCTTGCGCAAGCCCGCCTCGGCAGCAGCACTGCCCTCGACGACCTCGTTCACGTACAATCCGCCCGCCTTCTTGATGCCAAGCTCCTCGCCCATCTGTTCAACGAAATCCTCGTCAATAGCACGGTAGCTCACACCCAGCATAGCTCGCTGCGCCACGCCATACTCCTTCAAATCCATAACCACCTTGCGCACAATAGTCTCGGGAACAGCGAAAGAGTAGCCCATATAGGTACCCGTAGAAGACTTTATAACAGTATTGATACCAACCAACTCTCCGCGAGTATTCACCAGCGCACCGCCCGAGTTACCTGGATTAACAACCGCATCGGTCTGAATGAACGACTCGATAGGAAACTCCTCGGCAATGACGCCCAAGTGGCGTGCCTTAGCACTAACGATACCAGCGGTGATGGTCGATTGCAAATCAAACGGAGAGCCAATAGCCAGCACCCACTCACCCAGACGCAGAGCATCGGAATCACCAAATGGGATTGTTGGCAGGTTGTTACCCTCAACCTTGATTAAAGCCACATCGGTTGTAGGGTCTGTACCAATAAGCTTGGCCTCGAAGGTACGACCATCGTAGAGCTTTACCTTGAGTTTGGTGGCATCCTCGATAACATGATTGTTAGTAACAATATAGCCATCCTGCGAGATGATTACACCCGAACCACCCGAGCGCTGTTCACGCGTCTGCGGCTGACCATAGCCACCGCCATAAGGAATACCGAAAAACTCATAGAACGGGTCATAACCCTGCGAGCGGCCACCCATCTTCACCTCCTTAACAGCCTCGATATTCACAACAGCCTGCACCGCATTCTCGGCAGCATAGGTCAAATCGGGATACTGCTCGGCCTGATATGCCGTAAAGTGATTCCCCACTTGAGGCTCACATCTATCCCATGAAGATGACATAATCTGGGGCACAACTCCCTCGGAAGTGTTTTGCGCCAAATATTTATTTACACCAATTGCAGTTAATCCACCTGCGGCAGCCGAAATAACGGCTGCTCCGAACAATATAAATGCCGTCTTTTTCATAGTAAACACAAAATCTTAAATTGTTAATTATTCAAAATAGGCAAATTTCCCCATAGGCATATACTTATTTTATTAGTCAATTTCAGTTCTATAACGACTAGTGACATGGGTTTATTATATAAAAGATAAAATATTCTGTACATCTCAAAACAAAGAGAGTGCCTAAGGGTAATGATTCACACAAAAAGCGAGTAAGCAAAAATATTAAAATTGTATTTAGTTCATTTCGCCTCCGTAACATATATGATACGCATTTTGCAAATATATTAAACAAACTTTGTGTTATAACTTATTTGCATTTTGGTTTTTATGATGAATTACGAGATTGAAATCAACAAAATAGCTCAAGCAATCAAGCACATCAGACAAGAGAAAGGGCTCTCTGTGCAAGAGTTAGCATACCGATGCAATATCGAGCGTTCAAATTTGAGTCGTTTGGAAGCCGGTAGGACAAACATGACCATAAAAACCCTCTGCGCAATCTGCGATGCATTGGAAATAGAATTAACCGACATAATTAAATAGCATAATACGGTTATGTATCAAAAAAAATGTGGCTGTCACATAGCAAAATGACAGCCACATATCTTTAAAATCATTCTATATTACAAGCCGAACTCTGTCTTAATCTGCTCAACAGCATCCAACTTCTCCCAACCGAAGAACTCAACCTCGCGCTCACACTCAACGCCACTCTCCCAAACCTTCACAGGCTTAACATAAGGGCGGTTACCGAAGTGACCATAAGAAGCTGTAGCCTCGAAAATAGGATTCTTCAAGCCAAAACGCTTAACAATCGCTGCAGGTCGCAAGTCGAAGAGCTTGCTCACACGACGTGCAATCTCGCCATCGGTCATACCCTCCAACGCCGCTGGACGCTTCGAAGAATAGGTATCAACATACACCGACAATGGCTCTGCGATACCGATTGCGTAGCTAAGCTGCACCAACACCTGATCGGCGATACCTGCTGCAACCATATTTTTTGCGATGTGACGTGCTGCATAAGCTGCCGAACGGTCCACCTTAGATGAGTCCTTACCAGAGAAAGCACCACCACCATGAGCACCACGACCTCCATAAGTATCTACAATAATCTTACGACCTGTAAGTCCTGTGTCGCCATGAGGACCGCCAATAACGAACTTACCTGTTGGATTTACATGCAAGATATAGTCATCACCAATAAGGCCTGCCAAGCAGTCGTTGGCACGCTCCAAACGAGCCTTAACACGTGGGATAAGAATTGTACGTACATCCTCACGAATCTGCTCCTGCATCATGCGCTCAGCCTCCTTTTCAGAGATTGATGCCGAAGACTTGATAAACTCGTCATGCTGAGTAGAAACCACAATGGTATGCACACGCAAAGGCTTTCCCGTGATTTCATCATATTCAATCGTCACCTGACTCTTTGAGTCGGGACGAAGATAATTCATAATAATTCCCTCGCGACGAATAACAGCCAATTCCTTCAGGATAACGTGAGAGAGGATAAGTGTCGCAGGCATGAACTCGCGTGTCTCGTTGCAAGCATAACCAAACATAATACCCTGGTCACCTGCACCCTGCTGCTCATCAGATTCACGCTCAACACCCTGATTGATATCCGATGACTGTTCATGAATAGCTGACAGAATACCGCACGAAGCCGCATCGAACTGATACTCGCTACGGTTGTAACCTATGCGGTCGATAACTCGGCGTGCTACACCCTGCACATCAACATAGGCATCGGACTTCACCTCACCCGACACAACAACAAGACCCGTTGTGCATAGAGTCTCACAAGCTACCTTTGAATTGGAATCGCGACGAAGAAACTCGTCCAAAATAGCGTCGGAAATCTGATCCGCCACCTTATCTGGATGACCCTCCGAAACAGACTCCGATGTAAATAAAAAAGCCATACTTTAATAGTTTTTTCTTGTTTAAACAATTAACGTATGGAAGATTGACTGTCGTATAACTAAATTGCTGGTTTAGCATTTTTTTCGTGGTTGCAAGCAGTCCAAATCCTTCCACATCATT
>JAGBTO010000034.1 GCA_017631285.1 Alistipes sp. | reverse complement strand
GCTGATAAGATTTTCGAATCTGTATTGCAGCCGCACCAAAAGTTGCGCATCTTAAGTTTCTTGGGTATTATGAGCGACCCCAAAGGTGCTGACTACAATGTAAATCAGGCAAAGATTGCAATCGGTTCGGGAGGTCTGTTTGGCAAGGGTTTTATGGAGGGAACACAGAATAAATACTTCGTACCCGAAAAAGAAACCGACTTCATCTTCTGCACCGTGGGCGAGGAGTGGGGCTTTCTGGGTGTTGTATGGGTGCTGACTCTATTATGTATGCTCATCTTGCGTTTAATGAAGATGGGAGAGAGACAAGAGGAGCCTTTCGGACGCATCTACAGCTACTGTGTGGCATCCATTCTTCTATTCCACGTATTGGTAAACATAGGCATGAATGTAGGCCTGATGCCAGTGATGGGTATTCCACTGCCCTTCCTGAGCTATGGAGGCTCGTCACTTGTAGCCTTCACCATATTGGTATTTATCGCCATTCGCCTCGACGCATCACCACGCAATGGTTTGATGAGAGTATAAGAGTATATATTAATCAAACTATATTTGCGCAGGACTTCTAATTGAATACATATGGACAAATTAATTGATTTAATAATAAAGATTATAATAACAATTATATTGTTATGTATAATTGCATTTACTTAAATAGTAATATCTCAAAATAATATGAAAAAGAATTTTATATTGGCAATCTTCATCACGGTATTATCTATAATCACACTCTCATCGTGTAGTCTGGATGAAATAAAATGTGCACATGTTGACAAACACATCCCATGGGGTGAATGTGACAAATGTGGGCTTGAAAAAGTATATTGGGAATAACCCATTATAACAAAATAAGTCGTCCCGTGAAGGACGACTTATTTTATATTTTAGTTTAGCAGTTATCCTACGAAACTATCCAACTCGCAATATAGGCGCTGAACCGGCAGACCCATAACATTAAAGAACGAGCCTTCGATGCCTTCAATGCCTACATAGCCTATCCACTCCTGAATACCATAGGCGCCCGCCTTATCCATAGGCGCATAAGTTGTGATGTAATACTCTATCTCTTCATCGCTCAAAACACGAAAACGCACCTTTGAGTGGGATGAAAAACTCGTTATGCGCTCGGCGCCACGCAACGTAACGCCGGTAATTACTTCATGTTCTCTGCCCGAAAGGCTGGCAATCATAGTTTTAGCATCCTCAGCATCGACAGGCTTTCCCAAAATACGGCCATTAGCGACAACCACCGTATCGGCAGTAAGTAAGATGTCGTTTTCGGCCAACAGTTCGGGATATGCTTCACTCTTAAGTCGCGAGAGATACTCTGCCACTTGAGTTGCAGGCAACTCCTGGGGATATACCTCCTCACAGTCAAATTTAGGCGCGAGATGATAATCAAGACCCGCCTCTGAAAGTAACTGACGACGACGTGGGGACTGCGATGCTAGAATCAAACGCCACGTTTTAAGTTTATCGTGTAACAACATTCTATACTATATTAATGCATAACTCTTCCTGGATAAGCCTCCAAAGCCTTACCTAAAATAAACAGAGCTCGACGCAAATCCTCCTTTTTTAGTACATATGCTATACGCACTTCATCACGCCCCTTATTTGGGTCGGTATAAAAGCCCGAAGCTGGCGCCAACATAACCGTTTCCCCCTCATACTCAAAATCTGAGAGGCACCACGCACAAAATCTTTCGCTATCGTCAATAGGCAATCGTGCCACAGTGTAGAACGCACCCATAGGTATTGGTGAATAGACCCCTGGAATCTTGTTAAGTCCATCAATCAGACAGTTGCGGCGCTCAATATACTCCTCATAGGTTCGAATCATATAATTGCGCGACGCATCCATTGATGCTTCGGCCACAATCTGACCTATAAGTGGAGGACTAAGACGAGCTTGGCAGAACTTCATAACGGCATTGCGCAGAGTATGGTTCTTGGTTATCAATGCTCCAATACGTATTCCACACTCAGAATATCGCTTCGACACCGAGTCTATCAACACCACATTCTCCTCGATCCCTTCCAAATGACACGCCGAGATGTAGGGCGAGCCCGTATAGATAAACTCACGATATACCTCATCCGAGAAGAGAAATAGATCGTATTTCTTAACCAAATCGCGTATGCGGTTCATCTCCTTACGAGTATATAGATAACCAGTAGGATTATTAGGGTTACAAATCAAAATACCGCGTGTACGCTCGTTGATAAGCTCTTCAAATTGTTCGACCTTAGGCAAGGCGAAGCCCTCCTCAATTGAGGTTGAAACAGTACGGATCACCGCCCCTGCAGAAATAGCAAATGCCATATAGTTTGCATATGCAGGCTCGGGAATGATAATCTCATCGCCAGGATTCAAGCACGACATAAACGCAAAAAGTACCGCCTCGGAGCCACCCGTAGTGATGATAATATCTTCGGGTTGGAGCTTTATTTGATATTGGTCATAATAACCAACCAACTTTTCTCTAAGCGAAAGAAATCCATCGCTGGGGCTATACTCCAACAACTTTCTATCAATATTTTTAAGTGCATCAAGGCCCTCCTGTGGTGAACACAAATCGGGCTGTCCAATATTTAAGTGATACACTTTAACTCCACGGCTCTTTGCCTCATCAGCCAAAGGCCCCAACTTTCTAATGGGCGAGGCTGGCATTTTCACAGCTCGTTCTGATATATTTGGCATAATTAAATTTAGTTTCTTCCTATTTAAGTGTAATAAAATTATATCTACGGCTACAAACTATCTATCCAACACCTCCTGCAACTTAAGAAATAGCTCTGCACATCTCATACTGCACTTACCAACGAAGTCCTGCATATTTGTGTATAGTTCCAAATGCTTCTGTTTAATATAAATTACTCCATAATACAGTCCACTTGTAACTAGAATACCCGCTATGATAGTTATATATAGCTGTAATGTATGCTTCACATCAAACACATTGCAAATATACCAAATAAACACGATTAAACCATTAAGTGCTATGATATTTATCGTTGTTATTGCATGACTACAGCCTAATTCTATAAACATGTGATGCAAATGTGTTTTATCTGGGCTAACAGGCGAATGGCCATTAACCACGCGAGCAATCATAACCCTTATAGTGTCGAACACGGGAACAGCCAACACTGCCAATGTAAAACTGATTGTAGAGCCTGTCACAACGTCATCGCCCGATTGTATAATACGCATCACATACAACGAGCATAGAAATCCCAACACCAGTGATCCACCATCACCCAAAAACATTTTATATCGTTTCCCAAATACATTATGTAACATAAAGGGGAATAAAGCACCGGCAACAGCTAACGATAATATCGCATACGACAAATCACCCATCCTAATAAAACACATTGCAAACATAACCGACACAAATATTCCATAACCCGAGCACAAGCCATCAACTCCGTCTATAAAATTAATTGAGTTAATGATACCAACACAAGAGAATATGGTTAGAGCCACTGCAATGTACCAGGGGAGTTTATATATACCCCACAAACCATGGAAATTATCTACATATATCCCACATAGGAACATAATAAGGCATACCGTGAATATCTGAAGTCCAAATCGCACCTTAGGAGAAAGTTCCATAATATCATCCCCCACGCCAGTATATAACATGATGAGCATGGCAATAATTATCTCAAACTCAACATCAAGGCTCTCAACATAATATCCAGCCACACCCAGACTGAACATTATACCAAAAAACACGGCAACACCTCCCAGCACAGGCATCGGTTTTTTATTCAACTTGCGAGCATCAGGATTATCCACAATCGACTTCATCTGAGCAATCTTCGCCACCGCAGGCTGTATAACAAATACAACCATCGCCGCAATAACAAAAGGCAACAACAAATAATAGGATTCTCCCATAATCTATAATATTAAAATCAATTTATATATTGTGCAACATATCTGCCATTGTTGCTACTTATCCTTAGTTGGCAGTTCTTTTATCCATCCTTTCATACGTTGTGACCCTACAATATCAGCAATAGTCGGAAACAACAACACTCCTCCCATGCCTACCACAACACCCAGGAAGGCAAATGCAAACAAAATCATCGCACGATTAGGTCTGCTCTTTTTTAAAGGTACAGTGACAGGATTTATGATTGTCAATATGGGCGTTGTCTCTTTCACTTTGATTTTAGCCTGTTCGAGTTGCATAGCGAGCTCGGCATAAACATTCTGTATCAACTGATACTCAGCCTCAAGACGCTCCAACTCAACACGTGCTGAATTTTTTATCGTATTCTGATTTGCATCGCGATATTGAGCCCTACGAGTTTGCACTTGCTCAAAATCAAGCTTGACTTCGTCATAACGTTGCTGCACAAAATCCATATTTGACTGCACCTTTTCAACTTTAAACTCAGTTATATACTTCTGCAACAAGTCAATCGTAGCCTGGGCTAATTGAGCCGCAGCCAAAGGGTCGGGCATAGTGGCAGTAATTACCACATACCCCTTTTTATCATCCAAAGTTATAGCAATAGCCTTCGACAAAGTCTTGACAACGTTGTATTCGTCCAATGTCAGGGTCTCAATCCGCGATTCTCTATCGCTAAAATATCCTTGGTCAAAATCTGACTCACCACGCACAGCCGACAAAATATCACTTAGCAAGTCTATGGTATATCGTTTCACGTGATACATAGCAGACGACTTGTAATACGTCTCATCGGTATAATAGTCATAGAGGCTAACAGGACTATCAAACTCCCGAAATTCTATCTTGGTGGTCATCAGCTCCTTGCGAAAACGAGTACTCAACAATATGTTTTCATACACATATGGAGACAAAGCCGTCACATCCTGACTCTGCGGAATATTTATCCCTGCCATGCGTGCCAACGATGACACCTGAGAGTTAGTTCCACCACCAGACATCTGGGGTACAATATCACAAGAAGCAGTATATGCTTTAGGAGTAACCAATGCAACTATAAGCCCCAATACCATAAAACCAAGCGTAACCCTAAAAACAAATTTACGATTATGCCACACTTGTCGAATTATCGCCACAAGATCAATCTCCAACTCTTCAATAGATGCGTCATTTTGTATTTGATTCATATTTACCTCTTCTCTATTTTGTCAAACTAATAGCAGATATCACTACTGCTGCCATTGATGCTGTACCCGAGACTCCCTGAACGACATCTCCCCAATTAAACCTGCCACGATTAGTCTTGGTTGGCACTACTATAATTGAACCTGGACGCACATGTGCATTAAGACCAGCCTCGACCATTCCGTTCATATGTATGACAAACACTCGGCGCCTGCGTGCTGAATTATCAAAACCACCTGCAGCCTCAACATAATATTTCACATTTCGACCATCGGCAAAAGTGATAGTATTGGGATATAACACCGCACCCATAACTCGAGCTGTGCCATTATATTCAGGGATATAAACAACATCACCATCGCGCAATTCCACATCATAGTCGGAGTTAGGGCTTTCAACGGCCTTATCTAAACGAATACCCACCGAATACACATCCTGCAACTGTATGCCATCCAATTCCATGACACCTTCATCTTCCTGACGAGCACGACGTGCCTGGGAATCAATCATCTGTTGCAATGCCTGTTTTTGCATCAACTCCTCCTCGGTCATTTTACGAAGCAAATAAGCACCCTCCAAATAGGCTCCTGAAGTAAATCCTCCGGCAGTTTTCACCACCTCTGATAATCGCATATTACGATTAGATAAAGGATAATTACCCTCAAAAGCAACCTCGCCCTTTATAGTTACCGAACTCTGAGTAACATATACCGGAGATCGACGCACATATACTTCATCAAAGGGTTTCAATTCAAAGCCTTTATTCTGCCCCACAGTCAAACCATCTTGAAGCTCAATAGTGAAAACCTCAAATAGTTGGTCGCTCACTTGCAGACTCTTCGAATCCTTTTTACGGCGTGTGATAGTCACATTTGCCGTAGCAGCCGACTCGCGCAGACCATTAGCCGCCACAACCAAATCCTCGACAGTCATACCCTCGGCATAAGGATAGGTGCCAGGATTTTGCACCTCGCCAAAAATAGCTACGTTATACACCTCCTGCATCTGAGACACCGATTGAATAACAAGCATATCATTTGCACGAAGCGTGATATCGGCAATAGCCCCCGACATCAATGAAGCTAAATCTACGGCTTCAACCTCCAGAGTCCAATCAGGTTTCTCGCGATAAAGTACGGCTCGCGCTAAAAAAGCATCTTCCCGTAAACCATCAGCTCGTTCAATAAGTTGTTTCACAGTCTTTACCTTATCGTCTATTG
>JAGBTO010000033.1 GCA_017631285.1 Alistipes sp. | reverse complement strand
GTCGTAAAGCAACACAACATCCTTCACGAACATCGCTCCATACTGCCAGAAAAACTGCATCAACTCCTCCTCTTTGTTAGTTAATTTCTGCATAGCCATTGTGGTTTTAAGGTTTCACAATGCAAATATAACTAAAAAATTTTCACAAGCAACTAATTTTTATAGTTTGCTAACTAAAATATTTAGTTGGTCGTAAAATTCTGCTATATACCTATATAGAAAATAGAAAGATATTGCCACGTCGGGCGTTGCCCTCCTCGCAATGACACCACACAACGAAACATATAGACACAAAAAAAGACACCTCGAAAGGTGTCTTAAACTCTGAAATTCTTATTGCAAATTAGTTTGCAGGAGTCTCCTCGGCTGGAGTCTCCTCGGCTGGAATCTCAGCCTGTGGCATTGCGTCAGCAGCAGTTTCAACAGAAACCTTCTCGATCAAAGCCTCTGCATCGCTCTGCAATGAGTTACCAGTAGCAACTCCATCCTTCATAGAAATTGTTGCAACAAGGCTCAATACTACAACCAAAGTAGCCAAAGTCCAAGTTGTCTTCTCCAAAATATTTGCAGATTCACGAACACCCATAACAGAGTTTGCTGCGCCAAAGTTTGCAGCCATACCACTCTTAGGATTCTGAACCAAAATAGCGAGGATAAGAATAACACTCGCAACAAGAATCAAACCGATACAAATTGAATACAACATAATTTTATAACTGTTTTTAATTATTAATTTTCTATTTTCGAAATAATTTCCGCAAAGTAAACACTTTTTTCGGGATTTAGCAAACTTAATTTACGATAAGTTTCTATCGCCATATCATTCAAACCCTGAGCCAAATATACTTCTGCCAACTCTTCGCTCACCATATCATCATCATCAGAGAGCATTGGTTCGGTGGTAATTTCACATTCAACCTCACCCTCTTGAGCCACAATTTTATGATTTTCGGTACGCAAAAATCTATCTATAATATCACTTGATGTAATCTTTGTAAGTTCTTTTACATCAATATTTTGCAATAGCAAATTAGGCTTAGTTAAAAGCACCCTAATATTTTGACTACATTCTCCTACCTCATCATTTACTTTAGATTCGTCTTGCGCCCATCTATGACTGTGTTCAAGCCATTGCAAATCACACTCTTCAATGAAGATTTTCTCCTGATTGTCGGCCATATTTTTTTTACTATTTTTCTTCATTTTTCTACCAATTCGATGCTGCGGCCTGGAAAATATCAGTAACCAACTGCTTAACAACCTCGGCATCAAGATCCGACTGTATGTCGGTAAGCAACTGAGAAGAGTCGTATTCGGTAAATGCAGAGAAGGTCTGATTGAACGAATTTTCAGGCACAACCTTATTTGTAAAACGTACCTTAATAGTAATAGTCAAACGATTAAGCAACGCATAGTTATCACTCGACACAGAGGCCGTAGTAGATGAATAACCTGTAATCTCACCTTCAAATGCAAAATCACCATCCTCCTCTACAAGCTGCAACTTGGTTTGACGAGAGAACTTATCTTTCAACTCCTCGACTAATGTAGTACTCAACGTTGGCGACACCATAGGTGCATTATTTGGGAAATATGCAACACTAAATGTCTTAGCAGCATCAGGAATACTTGCTCCCGTAAAAGAATAGCCACCCCTCATGAAGATACAACCACTCAGCGTCAGAGAACAAACAACCAATGTTATAGCAAATATAATGCTCGTTATCTTATTTATTTTCATCGTTCTAAATATCATCCTCGTTGATACCCAAATCTTTTATTCTTCTATACAACGTGCGCTCCGACATAAACAATTCGCGTGCAGCATCACGTCGTCGTCCCTTATTGTTTCTTAAAGCCCGCACAATTTGCTCTCGCTGAACATCTGCTTTAGTAAGCTCGCGATGTGATACCTCCTCGACCTCTTCGCTCTCAGCAAAATCATCCACATCTGACACCGTAGTTGAAGGAAGCAAACCAACAACTTCTCGAGGCATAGGTTGCGCCTGTGGAGTATGTCCACGCATAAGTTCCGACAACATACGCTTCAAGTCATTAATATCACTACGCATGTCAAACAAAATCTTATACAACAACTCTCGTTCGTTAGAAAAATCATTGCCACCCATTCCCCCATCAACACACATGGTTGGGGCTGACGAACCAACAGCTGTCAAATACTTCGACAACGTAGAAGCGCTAATTTCACGTTCCTGCTCCAATGCCGATATTTGCTCCGTAACATTCTTTAATTGACGTATATTTCCTCGCCAATAGTAATTCATAAGCATCTGACGAGCATCATCACTCAAACGCACAGGAGGCATACCATACTGCACCGACACATCGGCTGCAAACTTCCTAAACAACAACGGAATATCCTCTTTCCTCTCACGTAATGCAGGAACAGAGATAGGCACTGTATTTAATCTATAATACAAATCCTCGCGGAAACGTCCTGACTCTATTGATTTTGTTAAGTCATTATTCGTAGCTGCAACAACTCTCACATCAGTTTTCTGAACAGTAGCCGAACCTACTCGCATATATTCACCCGACTGCAAAACACGCAATAGTCGCACCTGAGTCGAAAGTGGTAATTCACCCACCTCATCTAAAAAAATCGTGCCACCATTCGCCTCTTCAAAATAGCCTTTACGAGCCTCTGTTGCGCCCGTAAAAGAGCCCTTCTCATGACCAAAAAGTTCCGAATCAATCGTACCCTCAGGTATCGCACCACAATTTACAGCTATGTATTTATTATGCTTACGTGATGAATATGCATGAATAATTTGAGGAAAGAACTCCTTTCCTACACCACTTTCACCTGTAACCAACACCGACAATGAAGTAGGAGCCACTCGCAATGCAACTGCAAGAGCTCTATCCATCACATCCGAACGCCCTATAATACCGAAACGTTGTTTTACAGATTGTATATCGATCTCTGACATGAACTACTTGTTTGGTGTAATATATTCCAAATCGGGATTTACAATTCCCTTCTCAGCTGTAATCTCATCGGTGGTTTCCACATTTTCGACTACTGGAGTATCATAATTGGCATTCTTCCAATCACAATAGACACCATAACCAATAGCCAGCGTAGCAATAACAGCTGCTGTAATTGCAATCTTCACAATTATATCTGACGATGAACTCTTGCGAGATGTTGCATATTCGCGACCAGTAATAATCTTACCTCCTCGACCATACTGCAAACCCTTGACATAAGATGCAGGACGCTTCTGGGTAGAGAACGTCAAATTATCATCTTCTGGCTGTGGCTTATGCTCACGCTTAACCTTCTCAGGCTGGGGTACAACCTTAATTATAACCTCTTCATCATTCTCCTCGACAACGAGTGGCTCTACTGGCTTAACCTCAGGTTTATCCTCCACATTAGCTTCCTTGCGTTCAGCAAGATGATTCTCCAAACCGCCATCGAGCACCTCGCCCTGAGCCGAAGGATTATTTATGAATGAGATTACACCGTTAGCGCCCAATTTCAAAGCTCCAAACTTATCCAAGCCGCATACGCCATCTCGCTCCAAGCGAAAGTTTACCTCAAAGACAAAACGATCGATAGTTCCAGCTGCCTCCAACTCCGATACACCATGTTCGATAAGGAGTGCACGCAAAACACCATCATCACTTTTCATTAAATTTGAAAAGAGAATCTTTTGCTCGGCATTCTTAACGATAAAAGCCCCCAAATTTGGCACTACCAAACGTTTATTATCCTCTAAATATTTCGATATAATCTTAATAATCATATTACAATAAATTTAGGGCAAATTTACGAACTTTTTTCTAAAGAAAAAAGATTAGCATACTTCTATTAAGAGAAATAAACAAAATAAAAGAGCTTCGAATAAACGAAGCTCTTCAATATGCTTATCCAGCTAGGAGATTACTCCTCCTGACGATAAGTATGCTCAACGTAGATAGCGTGCTGCATAGCCTCACGCTTTGCGATTGATGGCTTTGTGAAGTACTGACGACGACGCAACTCCTTCAATACACCTGTACGCTCATACTTACGCTTAAACTTCTTAAGGGCCTTCTCGATGTTCTCGCCCTCCTTAACTGGCATGATAATCATAATTGTAAATCTTTTTTATTCTTGTTGTTATTAATTTCTTATTTGTCTTGTTTTTGCTGCGGCCGCCAAACTCCTGGAGCTGACCTTGCCTAAAAAATCCCAACTTTCTACTCGGTGGCATCAAGCCTGAACCAAAGATATGGGGCTAATCGTTTAGCCTCATCCTCGGATAATATTTCATCTTCGACCATCTCTTCGATTCTACTCCAACCTCCTTTCAATTGTCTCTGTTTAATAATCTTCCTCAAAGCACGACTTGACACATAAGGATGCCGAATCATCACTTTTGGAGTCGCAAAGTTAATATCAATTTTTTGAATTTTACAACTATCGCAGCAAATTTGTTGCAAAATTTTCGCAAAATTTTGTTCCGTAACGCATTTTACTTCTGAAATTTGCTCAACCGAGTAAAATCCACCCAACAAATCACGGTATTTTACAATTTCAGCGGCGCTCTTTGCCCCTATACCATTCACAGCAACCAATGCCACAGAATCGGCTGAATTAATCTCCAACAATATCTTTTCAGATATCTTTTCAGATATCTTTTCAGCAGTTTTATAGAGTGTATCTCCTGATGATTTTCGAGGCAATATTTCTTGTTGATGAACACTCCTTGGCTGATATTTATCTTTCGGCTTTGAGGGATATATTTTAGGTTTGGCGGCGAGCGAATCTGCGATTACAATATATGGTTCCAGAACGTCATACAGGCTATCGGTCATACTTGTAACCAATGCCAAATCCTCCTTCACCCGATATACCTTACCGTAGCTTCGCCAGCGGATAATACCAACTGCGACCTCCTTAGGTACACCCGATGAGCGCAGTTCATTATAATCATCATTATTGGGATTAAAATTGCACAACTTAACGCTATCCAATGCTTGCTCCTCGGCTACGACTTCCGGCAACATTTCGGGAGGTTTAACAAGTTCAATAACCACCGTTAACATCACCAAAATCAAGATTATTGGAAATAGTATAACAAAACCCCTATATTGTTGATTTGTAAAAAGTTTCATCTCCTACCACTCAGCCTTTGACGAAAGCCACAACTTTCTATATTTCCGTGATGGCGACACAACAAACTCTCCTAGCCCATACTCTTCCCAGCGGCTATCAACACTCTCGATGGTCTCCACCGATGACATCACAACATTAGGGAATCGCTTAGGATTATCGCCTACTCCAGGGTGCTTACTACGTGCATCAAGCAACAACTCACCTCCACCGAGCACCTTCACATCACGACGCGGGTCGCTATTTGCCATTGCAAGCCACAGCAAATCGTTGGCAGTCATTGAAATCGACGCTTGATAATCAAACAACGCGATGTATTTCATACCCTGAATATTATTGAGTTTGAGATACTGCTCAACATTCACCTCCATAGGTCGATTCTCATCGGCATATAAGATTAACAGGCCACAACTCTCAACAAAGCGTGTATCAAACAACTTCACACCTCCTGCTGGTTTTGCCGCACGAGGCTCCTCAATAGGTTCAGTCTCGGAGCAAATATCAATATCCGTTAAGTCAATCGCCAATTTGCCTCCATATCCACACGTCGCCGTTGCATGGTCTAAAACATCCAAGACGCCTTCGGCACGTATAACGCACTCGTTCAGATTAGCTCGGCGCAACAACTTACCAAGTTCTGCGAAGGAGCGTATGTCAACTTCAGACGATGCCAACAACATATATTTATTAAACATCATCTGCCCTGCACCCCACAAACCCTGTGCAACCTTACTCGACTGACCACCATAACGCTTGTCGATCGACACAATAGCCAGGTTATGAGCTGTACCTTCCACAGGCATCCACAAATCACGCACCTCGGGCTGCACAGCCAGACGAATTGGAGCTAAAAATATCCTCTCCGTAGCCTCAGCAATGTAGGCATCCTCCTGCGGAGGTACTCCCACCACCGTAGCAGGATAAATAGCATCCTTGCGATGGGTGATACAAGTGACGTGGAAACGAGGATACAAATCCTTCAACGAATAAAAGCCTGTATGGTCGCCAAAATCACCTTCCACAGTCTTTGGTTCTTGAGGGTCAACATAGCCCTCGATAACAAAATCACAATCCTCAGGAATACGTATATCGCACGTTAAAGCCTTGACCAATCGTACCGGTTTCTGACGAAGAAATCCCGCCAACAGATACTCATCCATATTATCGGGCATAGGAGCCGTAGCGGCATAAGTATAAGCAGGATCACCACCCAATGCCACCACAACAGGCATACGCTTACCTAATCGTTTATAGGCATCGTAATGACGTGCTCCTGTTTTATGAATATGCCAATGCATACCCGTTGTCCTTTTATCGAAGCGTTGCATGCGGTACATTCCTACATTTCGCATACCCGTTTCAGGGTCGATGGTATTTACCATAGGTAATGTTACAAACGCTCCGCCATCCGATTCCCAGGAATGGAGCATTGGCAGGCGCTCTAAATCAACCTCATCGCCCTGCCACACAACCTCCTGACAAGCACCTCGGCCAGAGATATTTTTGGGAAACCACTTCGCCACATCGGCAAGCAACGGCAGCATTTTCATCTTATCCCACAACGAAGCCTTTGGCGACAAAGCATCACCCAGCAGAACTTCAATACGAGAACCTATATCCTCCAATCGCTCCACACCGAGTGCCATAGCCATACGCTTTGACGAGCCCATCATATTGGTCACAACGGGGAACTCCGCATCGGTATTTTCAAACAAAAGAGCCTTGCCGCCGCCCGTGCTCTTTGCCTGACGGTCGGTCAGCTCGGCTATTTCAAAACGAGTCGATACGGGTGTAGAAACTCGTATCAACTCACCTTCACGCTCCAAGCGGGCAATAAAATCTGTTAAGCTTTTATACATTATCAAAATGGTGTATATGGCACTTTATACTTCTCATCAAGTGTCAGGATAGCATTTTCGTGCATAGCCTTGTCAGCAAGCAGAGCGAACTGCGTAGCATAATACGACTCCTCGAGCACCTTCTCTGGCTGTTTGCCCGTAACCACTGCGTGCAGGAACGCCTCCAGAAGCTCCTTTGAGCCATCTGCCTCAGCACCCACCGAGCTCTCTCCCGACACCACCTTCACATTCTGCATAATTGGCATTCCCGGAGCCAATGCCGACGACTCTGCCGCCCATGATGTTCCAGCAAATACCGAATTAGACATCACGCCACTCTCAATCTGCTCAATAAGCTGATGCATACCGCTACCCTTTGGTGCAGGCTCGTCGGTGTAGTGCATAGCCGTCACGAGGTCAATCGTACCTTTCGTGCCGAGTATCTGCTCACCCATACCGAAGTGCTTGTTTGAGATGATTGACTCAAAGGTCATATTCACACCGTTAGGATAGGTAAAGATAGCGCATACATTATCATATACATCACGCTCATCCTCCTTATCCCAGTGAATCAAGCTACCAGCACCCATTACCTGCTTTGGTAACTGACCCATAGCCCACGAGCCATTCTGAAGCTGATGACATGCAAGCTCGGTCATCAAACCACGCGAATACTCGCTGTAAAGTCGCCAATTAATGTGACGCTCCAGCTCGGGCGAAGGCACCTCACGACGCCAATTATTGTTTCTATACCAATAGTTTCTTACACCTACAACCTCGCCAATCACTCCCTCGTGAATCATCTGCATAGCCTTCACATACTTGGGGTCAAACAGACGTTGCTGACCGATAAAGAGCACTCCGCCGAGTTCCTTGCGACAGTTATAGACCTCCAGAGCCTCATCCATTGTGTAAGCCATCGACTTCTCACAAAAGACAGCCTTACCAGCCTCCATAGCGGCAATGGTCATCGGAGCATGGAGATACAAAGGAGTGGCAATAATCACACCCTTCACATCCTTGTTCTCCAGCATACGGCGATAGTCATCATAGAGTTTCGCCTCGGGATAATACTGAGCAGCATCCTCTAGGTGTGGACGATAGTTGTCACATAACGCTACCACCTCCACATTTGGCATCTGCACAAGATGCTTTATATGAAACAATCCGCGCGAGCCTGTACCGATGATACCAATCTGCACCTTCTCACCCTGCACTTCCTGCTTCGCCTTCTCGCTACACGACTCCAACCAAGGGAAGAGCGACAAAGCTACACCCGCCATTCCCATCTTACCGCAATCGGATAAAAACTCTTTTCTGTTCATTATATATATTACTTTATTATTCTCTTCTCAACACCGCCAGCTTTGTGACAGATGATTTCTGTCGCACTATACCCCTCGAACTGCTGCATAATAGACTCTCGCTTGCTCTCAGGTGCTGCATACAGTGCAGTTGATAATACCTCAGCAACCAACGCCGAGCGTCCTTCAACCACAATCATTCCATCCTGCGCCACCTTCAAACCCGTATGGGGATCGACAATATGATACTCACCCGCAGGCGTTCGCCCCGACACCGACATAGCCGCATCGCACAGATGCGCCTCATAAGCCAAAGTCCCTCGTTGTGCAGTATTTTCAACGCCTACTGCCCACCACTCGCCATAGGGGTGATGCCCCACTGCTGCCACCGAACTATTTCCAAAATTGAGCAAAGCCGAGGCCGCCTCACTCTCACGCGAGAGCTTAAGCACCTGATCTAAAGCAAAGCCCTTTGCGAAACCACCCATATCGAGTTGCACGCCATCTGTCAAAAACTTCACGCCGTGCGTAGCACCATCCAATATATAGGGTGTATGCTCTAAGCCTGCTGTATCGGTTGCCACCGAGAAGTAACCTTTCGTAGCCACACGAAACACCTCACATAACTCAAGCGCCATAAATAGCTCATCATCCACTCCAACACTCTCCACCGCAGCTCGGCTATTCACTACCGCCAGCGGACTCTTCATATCGTAGCGATTGAAGCGTCGCTCCATATCTTTTATTCTTCGCTCCGCCTCTTGGGCAAATTTCTCACCCTGCTCCCTACTTAGTCCCGTCAGCAACAATTCAACATGAGTATGCATTGCATCCAACTCCACAAACGAGATGGGATGCAACACATTCTTGTCACTATAACGAAACCCCGCCGCCAAACTACTTACGAGTAATTAGCTTATACACCTTGAAAGCTATACGCAAGATAGCCATCAGTGCATATATCACAAGCGTTGTGACAACTACATAACCTATCTGCGTAAACACCTCATACCAAGGTGCCGAGAAGCGGATAATAGCCACCCAATTTGTAATGTTAGCCACCACAAAGCAAGCCAACAATATCCACAACTCACGCTTTTTCGCCTGGGCTGTAATGATTGAATCCTTCATAATCGTAGGTTTTACAACTCCTTGATCTTCAAATTGCGGAAATGTACCTCATCAAAATGGTCTTGCAACAGAATGTGTCCACCATCGCCACCAGCAAAATTATTTACCTTTGCGAACTTACTATGCGACACCAAGGCATCCCACATCTGACAATTCTTCTCATAAGAGAGTATCTTTATTCCATTAAGCCAATGTTCAACCTTATTACCCTTGACCACAATACGAGCAGTATTCCAACCATAGTGGTTTGCGTGTGTCCATCCCTGAGCTGGGATTATGTCATAAAGCGAACCTAAACGCCTGTTCCCATTAAAGCCCATCTTCGCATCGGGATGGTTATCGTCGTCCAGTAACTGAAACTCGCAACCTATGCTGCCGTTCTCTGATATGAAGTATTTAATTCCACTATTAGCACCCTTAGTGATCTTAAAATCAATAGAAAGTTCGAAATCGTGATACTTCTGCTCGGTAATAATGTCGCCAGCACCAGACTGTGGCTTAATAACCAACTCTCCATCGGTTGGAGTCCATCCCTTCGACATATCGCCCTTTGGATCGAGGCTCTTCCAGCCCTGCATATCCCTACCATTCCAAAGCAATTTCCAGCCCTGCTCTTCCTCACGCTTTGACAGATAATTTGCGACATGATTTACCTGAGGAATAGATGAAATCTCAGCAGACAATTCATTATCCAAATTCGTAGTTTTGATAAATATATTGCGCCAACGTACGGTGCTACCCACCTTCGACTTATCGCCGCCAATATCATGGACCTGCAAAGCTATAAAGCCTCGGGCATCAACTTCATCAATCATATCGGCGGTAGGCTCTCCATTAATCCACACGCGAATATGATTTCCCACAGCCTCAACACGCATGGTATTCCACTCACCCGGACGAAAAGCCTTGTGAGTTTGGGGTTGATTATAGACCCAACCTCGACGCTCCTCATCATAGATTGAACCCATATTTCCCGAAGGATCTATCTCGCACTGATAACCATAAACAACACCATTGCGATAGCTCTTGTCAGAATGGCTACGAATCTGCACGCCTGAATTGACCCCTGCATCAACCTTAAACTCCATTTCAAGTACAAAATCGCCATATTCTACTTTTGTTGCAAGAAACGTATTGGGCTGACCCAATGTACCAATGCCAACAATGGCACCATCCACAACCTTATATTGAGCCTTACCTCCCAACTTTGTCCAACCATTGAGGTTGCGACCATTGAACAATGCTGTCCAACCCTCTCTCTCGTGCGCCTGAGTCATAAACATTGCACACCAAACGAAAGCAATCAATAAAATCAGTCTCTTCATCTTATGTAGTTTTAGTTATAATCTTATATCACCAAGTGAAATAACGCCTTGCAACAAACCCTCATCATCCACCACAAGCAACGATGCTATGTTGTGTTTAATCATCTGCTCCTCAGCCTCGATTAATTTAGCTGAAGCCAAGATTGTCTTAGGATGACGTGTAGCTATATCAACAGCTCGTATATTAAAGAAGTCTGCCTGCAAACGCTCCATCGCACGACGTATATCACCATCGGTAACTAATCCCTCAATCTTATCATCTTGCATAAGAATGATTAAGCACAATCCACCTTTACTCACTTTATGTACCATCTCTATGACGGGGCAATCGGTGGTGGTAATCGGCAAATTATTCTTACGCATAACATCGCCTACAGTCATCAGCAATCGTCTGCCCAAGCTACCATGAGGATGAAATCTTGCAAAATCAGCAGCCGTAAACTCACGCAATTTCATCAACGCCACAGCCAATGCATCACCCATAGCAATTTGAACCGTTGTCGATGTTGTAGGAGCCAAATTCAAAGGACACGCCTCCTCTTTAATAGCAACCAAGAGATGGATGTCTGCATTTTTAGCAAGCGTAGATTCAGCATTTCTGGTCATCGCAATCATCGTATTGCCATTTTGGCGGATAAATGGCACTATATTAAGCACCTCATCTGTTTCTCCAGAAAACGAAAGAGCCAATACAATATCATCCTTTGATATCATGCCTAAATCACCATGACAAGCTTCAGCTGGATGTAAGAATAGGCTTGGCGTACCTGTACTTGACAGAGTAGCGGCAATCTTACGCCCCACAAGACCCGACTTACCCATGCCTGTTACTATCAACTTTCCGGTGGCGGATAATATGCTCTTTACAGCCAACGCAAACTCCTCGCCTATCGTATCAGCCATCACAGCTAATGCATCTGATTCTACACGAAAAGTACGCTGAGCCAATTCTATAATTTGTTGCGACGTAAGATTCATTTATATTAAAAGTTTACAGTTATTTTATCAACTGCTCGACAACAGTCTCCAATTTATCTAATTCAAGCATATTGGCGGCATCACTCAATCCCTTGTCGGGATCGGGATGTACCTCAAAAAAGAAACCATTAGCACCAAACGACTTTGCTGCATATGCCATAGCTGGAACAAATTCACGATTACCTCCCGTTTTACCACCTGCTGCACCAGGACGCTGAACACTATGGGTACAATCCATGACAACCGTTGCTGCAATCTTCCTCATATCGGCAACATTGCGAAAATCAACTACAAGGTTATTGTAGCCATACATATTTCCTCGCTCGGTGAGCCACACCTCTCCTGCACCCGACTGCACAGCCTTTTGATAAGGATAAATCATATCCTCTCCCGAAAGAAATTGCGCTTTCTTGATATTTACAATCTTTCCTGTATGCGCCGCCGCTATAAGCAAATCGGTCTGACGGCAGAGAAAAGCCGGTATTTGCACCACATCAACAACCTCACCCACAGGAGCAGCCTGCCATGCCTCGTGAATATCGGTACAAAGCCTTAATCCCCACTTTGATTTCACATCAGAAAGCATCTGCAAGCCCTTATCCAAACCGACTCCTCGATATGACGAGAGCGAGGTACGGTTTGCCTTATCGAACGATGCCTTGAAAATAATATCCACCCCCAAACGGGTGTTTATATCCACTATTTTAGCGGCTACACAATCAAGCAACTCGGCCGATTCAATCACACAAGGACCTGCAATAAACTTATTCATTATATGACGATTGTAAGTGTTTATATAAAGTGTTACTTTAATGCCATTTTAAGTACCTCATCGATTTGCTTTACATAGTGGAATGTAAGACCTGCTACATACTCAGCCTTTACCTCCTCAACATCCTTGCGATTGTCCTCACACATGATAATTTCGGTAATTCCAGCACGTTTCGCAGCCAAAATTTTCTCTTTAATTCCACCGACAGGCATAACTCTACCACGCAGAGTCATCTCGCCTGTCATAGCTATACGCTCTTTAACCTGGCGACCTGTAAATGTTGAGACAATCGAAGTAACCATCGTAATACCCGCCGAAGGACCATCTTTCGGAATAGCCCCCTCAGGAACATGAATATTGAGATTCTTCTTCTCAAAAGTATCTGCAGCAATACCCAACTCCTCATGATGAGCCTGCACCCACTCGTATGAAATTGTAGCAGACTCCTTCATCACATCGCCCAAATTACCCGTAAGATTTAATGCGCCCTTACCTGGAGTAAGCACCGACTCGATGTACAAGATATCACCGCCCACTGCTGTCCAGGCAAGGCCTGTCACAACACCTACCATACCAGCAATCTCATACTCATCATTACGGAACTTAGGCTTACCTAATATTGTTTCGATATCCTCCTTAATAAGCGAGGCATTATAGTTCTCCCCAAATGCTATATGCTTGGCGCGAGCACGTGCCAACTTAGCAATCTGCTTATCGAGTGAACGGACACCCGACTCGCGAGTATAATCAGAGATAATCTTCTCCAACATCTCAGCAGATATTTGCAACTCATTATCGGCGACACCGTGCGCCTCACACTGCTTGCGCAGTAGATGTTTCTCGGCAATCTGCACCTTATCTTCGAGAATATATCCAGGAATGTTAATCATTTCCATACGGTCACGCAATGCTGGGTTAATAGCACCAATATCGTTTGCCGTAGCAATGAACAACACCTTCGAGAGATCGTACTCAGTATCGAGATAGTTATCGTGGAATGTTGTATTCTGCTCGGGATCAAGAACTTCCAACAAGGCTGACGAAGGATCGCCATGATTGCTTACTGTAATCTTATCAACCTCATCCAAGATAATCACAGGATTTGATGATCCACAACGTTTGATGGTTTGAATTATACGACCAGGCATAGCTCCGATGTATGTGCGGCGGTGGCCACGAATCTCGCTCTCATCATGAAGACCGCCCAATGAGATACGCCCAAACTTACGTCCCAAGGCTGTTGCGACAGAACGACCCAACGAAGTTTTACCAACTCCTGGAGGGCCATACAAGCACAGAATAGGTGATTTTAAATCTCCTTTAAGTTTGATGACAGCCAAATGTTCTAATATGCGCTCCTTAACCTCCTCCAAGCCGAAGTGGTCCTCATCGAGTTGTTGGCGTGCACACTCAAGGTCGAGATTATCTGCTGTCACATCATTCCAAGGAAGTTCCAACATAAGTTGCAGATAGGTCATCTGCACCGAATACTCTGCAACAGCTGGATTTAAACGCTCAACCTTTGCAAGTTCCTTCTCAAACAATTCACCAACATCCTTAGACCAATTTTTCTTCTTCGCAGCCTCACGCATTTGATCAATCTCGGCATCTGTCGTATCACCCAACTCCTCTTGAATGGTGCGCATCTGCTGCTGAAGGTAATAGTCACGCTGTTGCTTATCTATCTCACGCTTAACCTTCTCCTGAATCTCATTCTTAAGCTCAGCCATCTGTTGCTCACGAACCAAAATCTCAAGCAACTTACGAGCTCGAGCCAACAAACCTGGCGCCTCCAACAATGCCTGACGGTCATCATCAGAGAAGTCCATATTCGAACATACAAAATTGATTAAGCCTCGTGGTGAATCTAAATTCTTGAGTGCAAATACTGCCTCCTTGGGCATTACGGGTGAAATGTTTATGATATTTAGCGACACCTCACGCACAGAATCGACCAATGCCTGAAACTCCACGTTATTCTCATCGGGTTGCGAATCACGAATAGTGCGAACGGTAGCCTTCAGATATGGCTCAGACTGCAAATATTCACACACTTCAATCTTCTCCAAACCACTTAAGATAACGGTCAGATTACCATTTGGCATTTCAAGAATTTTGATAATACGTGCCGCCGTACCAACTTTATACATATCATTTGGGGAAGGCACCTCCACATCAGTCTCGCGCTGAAGCACGGCACCCAACAATCCCTTATTCGCATTTACATCACGTACCAATTTGATACTTTTCTCACGACCCACAGTAATTGGAGTGATGGCTCCTGGAAACAATACCGAGCTACGCAACGAAAGAATAGGCAACGACTCTGGAATAGCGACCTCCTCAACCACATCATCAGCTCCTGTGATGATTGGTACAACGTGATGTCTGCCATCCAATAGTTCTGGCATAGCTTCTAAATCTGTTAAATCAATATTTTTCTTCTTACTCATAATTCTTTACATTTTTGGTCTCTATGAGGAATGCTGTTTATAGACTATTCACAAATAACGCACCCTAATCACATAATGACACTATTTCACAATCGCAAATGTAGCAATTTTTAACAACAATACCATATATTTTATAAAGATTGTTAATAACTCGTTGTTTTAACTAAAAAAAACACCCACAACCAAAACCCTACACAACGATTTTTACCACAAAAATGGCAAGGAATTTGCTTTTATCAATGGGTCTTAATTACCACCTTTCGCAACGCTAATTATGCCAAAAAATTAACATGCAACAGATTGAAATTTGGGTTTTGGCCCCATTTATATTAATGCTACTAAGCATCGCCACAATTCCGCTAATAGCCGAACATTGGTGGAGACGCAATATAAACAAATTATTAGTCTCGACAACCCTTGCAATACCAGCAATAATATACTTAATAAGTCACAATTTAAAAGAGGAGTTAAAGCACCAAATTATATTCGATTACCTACCCTTCATCATTCTACTCGGAGCCTTATTTGTAGTCACCGGAGGCATATTAATACTTGGTCACGTGCAAGCCAGGCCACGCAACAATACAATCATTCTTGCCATAGGTTATATACTTGCATCATTTATCGGAACTACAGGAGCTTCCATGCTCTTAATTCATCCTTTACTTTATGTGAACAGATATCGGGAAAACAAGACTCACACAGTGCTTTTCTTCATAGCTATGGTTGCAAATTGCGGAGGTATTTTATCACCTCTTGGCGACCCTCCGTTATTTCTATTATACTTACGAGGTGTAGAGTTTACATGGTTCCTGCAAATGCTACCAGAATGGCTATTTGTAGGCAGCACTTTACTGCTTCTATATTTCTTCACCGACAACCGATATTACTACCAAGAGGAGAGAACCGAGATTATTATGGCCGACTTTAGAGAGAGAAGCGTTTTTTCGATAAAAGGAGGCATTAATATCATATACCTATTGTGCATTGTCGCCACCGTTCTGTTTGTCAATGGTTCGTACATTCCTCAAATGAACGAACATAACGCACCCCTACACATAAAATTGCTACGTGAAATTATACTCATAACCATTACGCTAATCTCACTCATAACCACACCAAAAAAAATACGAAAAGATAACCACTTCTCGTGGACACCCATAATTGAGGTCGCCTACATATTCATCGGCATATTCATAACAATGACGCCCGCCTTATTATTTTTGAGCAACAACGCGCAAAAACTAGGCATAACAAAACCTTGGCAATTCTACTATTCTTCGGGCATCCTATCGGCATTCCTTGATAATTCCCCTACAGCGGTCGCATTTCATACTGTGGGACAAAATATCCAAAGCTCTTCTGGCGTCATAATTGCGGGTGTCGAAGAACTTACTCTTAAAGCAATAGCCATGGGAGCCGTATTCTTTGGAGCTACGACCTATATAGGCAATGGCCCTAACCTCATGATAAAAGCTGTAGCGGAACAAGAGGGTGTAAAGATGCCCAGCTTTTTCGGATATATGATATCATTTTCAATAAAAATCCTACTTCCCGTTTACATTGTCACGCAGATTATTTTCCTACACAAATAACACATTATTAAAATTCCGACATTGATGTCGGTTTTTTTTTGCATCTAATATTTATTTTGTATCTTTGCCTGTTCGCGTGTTACACGCACGCGAGATGCAAAATGTCAAACAATAACAAAACAAATATAGCATTATGGTAGCAGACAAGTACACACCACAAGAGATTGAATCGAAGTGGTATGAATATTGGATTGAGAACAAACATTTCCATTCAGAGCCAGACGCTCGTGAGCCTTACACAATAGTTATTCCACCACCCAATGTAACAGGTATGTTGCACATGGGTCACATGCTTAACAACACTCTACAGGATGTATTGATGCGTCGTGCTCGCCAAGAAGGTAAGAATGCTTGCTGGGTACCAGGTACTGACCACGCATCGATTGCAACCGAGGCTAAAGTTGTTGCAAAGCTTAAGGCCGAGGGTATCGACAAAGCAAGTCTTACACGCGAAGAGTTCCTGAAGCACGCTTGGGAGTGGAAGGAAAAGCACGGTGGTATCATTCTTCAGCAGTTGCGCAAATTAGGTGCTTCGTGCGACTGGGACCGCACCTGCTTTACAATGGATGAGGCTCGCACCGAGAGTGTGATTCGTACATTTGTCGATTTATACAACAAGGGGAAGATTTACCGTGGCGTAAGAATGGTAAACTGGGACCCATCAGCAAAGACAGCCCTTTCAGACGAGGAGGTTATCTATAAGGAGTCACAGGGTAAGCTCTACTACTTACGCTATATGATTGAGGGCTCGGACCGTTATTTGGTTGTAGCAACAACTCGTCCAGAGACAATCTTGGGCGACACCGCTGTCTGCTTGAACCCTAATGACGAGCGATATGCTGACATCCCTGCCGATGCAAAGGTAATTGTACCTTTGGTTGGTCGCGCTATTCCTATTATCCGTGACGAGTATGTTGATATCGAGTTCGGTACAGGTGCTTTGAAGGTTACTCCTGCTCACGATGTAAATGACTACATGCTTGGCGAGAAGTACAACTTGCCTTCAATCGACATTTTCAACGACGATGGCACAATCAATGATAAAGTTGGAATGTATGTTGGCGTGGACCGTTTTGAGTGCCGCAAACTCATTGAGAAGGAGTTGCAGGATGCCGGTCTGATGGAGAAGGTGGAGGCTTACACCAACAACGTAGGTTACTCGGAGCGTACCGGAGTTGCTATTGAGCCAAAACTTTCAATGCAGTGGTTCCTATCGATGAAGGAGATTGCCGAGCCAGCAACAAAGGCCGTAATGGAAGATGCTATCAAGTTTGTACCAGCGAAATACAAAAACACATACCGCCACTGGATGGAGAACATCAAGGACTGGTGTATCTCTCGTCAGTTGTGGTGGGGTCAGCGCATACCTGCATACTACCTCCCTGAGGGTGGTTATGTGATTGCAGCGACTGCTGAGGAGGCATTGGAACTTGCACGCCAGAAGAGCGGCAATGCTGACCTCCAGCCAGGCGACTTGCGCCAGGATGAGGATGTTCTTGACACATGGTTCTCATCATGGCTATGGCCTATTTCGGTATTCGATGGCGTTCGTTTCCCTGATAACGAGGAGATTAAGTACTACTACCCTACCAACGATTTGATTACAGGCCCAGATATCATCTTCTTCTGGGTGGATCGTATGATTATGGCAGGATATGAGTACCGCGGTGAAATGCCATTTAAGAATGTATATTTCACAGGTATTGTTCGTGATAAGTTGGGTCGCAAAATGTCGAAGCAGCTGGGTAACTCACCTGACCCTCTTGACCTAATTGCAAAGTATGGTGCTGATGGTATGCGTGTAGCCATGATGCTCTCATCATCGGCTGGTAACGACGTGATGTTTGACGAGGCGCTCTGCGAGCAGGGTCGTAATTTTGGTAATAAGATTTGGAATGCATACCGTCTTATATCAATGTGGCAAGTGGATGAAAATATCGCGCAGAGTGAGAATAACGCTATATCAGTCGATTGGTTTAAGCACACTCTCTCGAAAGCTATCAGCGAGATTAACTCAATGTTCGCCACATACCGCATTTCGGAGGCATTTATGCGCATCTACAAGCTCTTCTGGGATGACTTCAGCGGCTGGTATTTGGAGATGGTGAAGCCTGCTTATCAGCAGCCTATCGACAAGGCTACCATGGAGGCCACACGTCACTACTTCGACCTTTTGATGCGTCTTATCCACCCATTCATGCCATTCGTAACTGAGGAGATTTGGCAGGATATCGCACCTCGCCAAAACGGTGAAACAATCATGTTCGCTCCTATGCCACAGGCCGAGGAGGTTAACGAGCAGATGCTCGCTCGCTTTGCATTGGTAATGGAAGCTATTACAGGCGTACGTAACGTACGCAAGCAGAAGAACATCCCTCAGAAGCAGGCGTTGACACTCAACGTCATCAGCGACGAGAACTACCCTGCAGAGATGGCAGCCGTGATTGTAAAGATGTGCAACCTGGAGGCGATTAACCTCATCACAGAAAAAGATCCAACAGCCGACTCATTCATCGTCAAGACAACCCAGTATTTCGTACCAATGGGCGACCAAATTGACAAGGAGGCAGAGTTGAAGAAGTTGCAGGATGAGTTGAGCTACTTGGAAGGTTTCTTGGCGAGTGTAATGAAGAAACTCTCGAATGAGCGTTTCGTAAGTTCAGCACCCGAGAAGGTTGTTGCCAACGAACGTGCCAAGCAGTCAGATGCCGAGGCTAAGATTGCAGCTATCAAGGAGCGCATGGAGGCTTTGAAATAATTCCATCATGGCGCAAATAACCATATACACCGACGGCGCTGCGCAGGGTAACCCCGGACGAGGTGGTTACGGCGTAGTGCTGTTATCGGGTCCTTATCGCAAGGAGTTATCTGCAGGATTTCGCCTTACAACCAACAACCGCATGGAACTTATGGCAGTATGCGTTGCATTGGAGGCATTAAAACATGATGGCAATGATGTAACGGTTTATTCAGACTCGAAATATGTAGTTGAAGCAGTAAACCAACGTTGGGTATTTGGTTGGGAGAAAAAGGGATTTGCAGGAAAGAAAAATCCAGATTTATGGATGCGTTTCTTGCGCATATATCGTCGTCACAAAGTAAACTTTATTTGGGTAAAAGGCCATGCCTCAACCACTGAAAACAACAGATGTGACGAATTAGCCGTGGCGGCTGCCAACAGCGGACATTTGTCGGAAGATACAGGATATCAGCCAGAGTAATGAATATAGAGGAGATAAGACAATACTGCCTACAAAAGCTTTATGCGACAGAGGAGTTTCCCTTTGACGATGTAACCCTTGTGTTCAAGGTTGCAGGTAAGATGTTTGCTTGTCTGCCTTTAAATAAACCCGACAAGTTGGTGCTCAAATGCGATGCCGACTATGCTGCAGAGTTACGCGACAAATACTCGGCAATAGAGCCAGCATGGCACTTCAACAAGAAGTATTGGAATCAACATCTCTATGCAGCATTGGATGACAAGGTGGTAATGCATCTTATTGACCATTCGTATGACGAGGTGGTGAAAAAGTTTTCTCGCAAACGTCGCATCGAATTAGGACTTGAATAAACAATGAAGCTCACTCTACTCGGAACAGGGACATCACAAGGTGTTCCCGTCATTGGTTGTCAATGCGAAGTGTGTCAATCGCAAGATTGGCATGACAAACGTCTGCGTACTTCAGCTATGGTAGAAGTAGATGGTGTGAGGATTATAATTGACGCCGGACCCGATTTTCGCCAACAGATGTTGCGCACAGGAGTAAGGAGTATAGATGCCATACTTCTAACACACCAGCATAAGGATCATGTGGGAGGTTTGGATGATGTTAGAGCATTCAATTTTGTGGATTTTCCCATCATACGTCCTGTCGATATATATGCCAATGCAATAACGGCAGCCTGCATAAAAAAGGATTTCGACTATGCCTTTATGGATAATAAATATATAGGTGCCCCAGAAATGCGATTGCATGAGATAGACCCTAACAAACAATTCTCAATAAAGGGAGTAGAGATTACCCCTATTCAAGGTAAACACTCAGAACGATTTTCTGTCTTGGGGTATCGCATTGGAAAATTGGCTTATCTGACAGATTTTAAACAGATAGAACCGACAGAAGTAGGAAAGCTAACCGGCATTGACACTTTGGTGGTAAATGCTTTGCGTTTTAAGCTACACCATTCTCACTTCAACGTTGAGGAGGCTCTCACGTTAATTAAACATGTTCAACCTCGGCAAAGTTTTTTAACACACCTATCTCACGACATTGGACTACATGCTATAACGGATAGTCAGTTACCCACCAATGTGAGATTAGGATATGACTCTCTTACCGTGGAGATATAAAACCAATATCATATGAGTAATCAATTGAGAAATAAAGTAATAGTCATCACCGGTGCTTCGTCAGGCATTGGTGAAGCTATGGCTCGCGAATACGCCAAGATGGGAGCTAAGGTTGTACTTGGAGCTCGTCAAGCGGACAAGCTAGAAACATTAACCGCACAAATCAAAACTCAAGGCGGAGAGGCAGCGTGGTGTGCAACCGACGTCACGAAGATGGAAGATTGTAAGCAGCTAATAAAGTGTGCAATAGATAATTTTGGGGGTATAGATATTCTCATATGCAATGCCGGCATATCAATGCGAGCATTATTTGATGAGCTCGACCTTAATGTCTTACATCGCTTGATGGATGTAAATTTCTGGGGGACAGTGTATTGTACTAAATACGCACTACCATACCTTCAAAAATCAAAAGGTTCATTAGTTGGCATTTCCTCTGTTGCTGGCATACACGGTTTACCTGGCAGAACAGGTTATTCTGCTTCCAAATTTGCTATGACTGGATTCTTGGAGACAATACGCATCGAGAATCTAAAGAAGGGAGTGCACGTGATGGTAGCCTGCCCTGGCTTTACAGCTTCAAACGTACGTTTCTCGGCACTCACAGCCGATGGTTCACAACAAGGCTCTACGCCTCGCAAGGAAGAAAAGATGATGATGCCCGAGCAAGTGGCTCACATCGTAGCACGTGGGATAGCCCGCAGAAAGCGTCTATGTTTAATGGAAGCTGAGGGTCGCGCGACACACTTCGTGAAGAAATTTGCGCCAGGTCTGGTTGATAAGATTTTCTACCGTGTGATGGCTCAAGAACCAGATTCACCATTAGAAAAATAACAATCCTCATACGCTCATAACGAAAAGTGTAATTAGGGCAACAAGATTAAAACTTTTTTTAGTAATTTTGCACACTCTCAGAGAGTAATAATGATAAGCAAAAAACATAACTCGCTATTTATTGTAGTGATTGCCATCGTTGCGATAGCATTGACCCACATGTTCACCATTGGTTATGGTGTAGGTTTTCAGAAACGAGGTAAAATAATGCTTACCATGGAGCAGGCCAAACAATACACCTCTTCGCATCTTACGGTACACTATGAACGCAAGATGCTTGACAAGCAGGATATTCTAAGGCTTGAGATTGACACCACGTATCGTCAAATTGGCAAGGGGGCATTTACATATGAAGTAATTTGTGACCGCACCATAGCACTACATAGTTCCGGCGAGTATGCTTTCCCAACGAACGAGGCACGGCAGTGTTTTGTTGAAGGGGCAACCCGCAAGTGGGTAAAGCAAAATAGGCATCATTCCATTGAGGGCTACCATTGTTGGACAGCAACAACTATGGATAACAACACCTCGTGGCTGGCGTGGTACACCACCGAACTACCACACTGCGCTGAGGGTGCAACAATCAGCGATGGCTTGAAGGGTTTGATACTTCATGTCGAGGACTCGAAGGGCGAGTATTCATTGCATGCTAAGAAAATAGATGTGAAAATAGGATAATACATTAACAAACACTAAATTTAACAATTATGAAGAAAATCTTTTCTATTATTGCCGCATCTGCTATGGTAGCAGGTTTGGCATCATGCGAGCAGAAGCCTAATACGCTTTCTCGCGCAGAGAAGGCTGAAGGTTGGCAGCTTTTGTTCGACGGTGAGACTTTGAATGGCTGGCGCAGCTTCAACGCTCCTGAGCTTTTAGGTGGTTGGTCAGTCGTTGATGGTTGCATCCAGGCTTCAGGTGAGGGTGGCGATGCATCGGGCTACATCGTAACTGACAAGAAGTACTCAAACTTCGAGCTTGTTTGGGACTGGAAGCTTACTTACGCTGGTAACAGCGGTATGCTCTATCACGTTGTTGAGCACCCAAAGTATGCAGTGCCTTACGTAACAGGTCCTGAGTATCAGCTCATCGACAGCGAGGGTTGGGAGACAAAGTATGCTCCTGCTAAGCTTGCTGACTGGCAGAACATCGGCGTTGATTACGCTATGCACTTGCCTGATTACGAGAAGATGCACATCAACCCTGTTGGCGAGTGGAACTCATCAAAAATCGTTTACGACAACGGTCATGTTGAGCACTGGCTCAATGGCGAGAAGATCGTAGAGTTCGAGGCTTACACTGACGACTGGTTTGCACGCAAGGCAAGCGGCAAGTGGGGCAACGCAACTGAGTACGGTTTGGCTCACGAGGGTGTTATCTGCTTGCAGGACCACGGCGATCCTGCATCATTCCGCAACATCAAGATTAAGGAGTTGCCAGAGACACGCGCAGGTCAGACTATTAGCCTCTTCAATGGCAAGGATACTCACGGTTGGGAGTTATTCGGTTCAATGAAGGTTTCTGTTGATGCTGAGGGTAACTTGGTAACTGAGAATGGTGACGACAAGAAGTATGGCTACCTCGGTACACGCGAGTACTACAAGGATTTCGACTTGACTGTAGAGTTCAAGCAGGAGTCAAACGGCAACTCAGGTTTGTTCTTCCACTCATTTGTTGAGGGTGGTTACAAGAACAACATCGTAAACGGCTGGCAGTGTGAGGTTGCTCCAAAGAACTGCGACACAGGTGGTATTTACGAGTCTTACGGTCGTGGCTGGTTGGTACAGATTCCTGAGGAGAAGGAGAACATCTTGAAGGAGGGCGACTGGAATACATTGCGTTTGCGCGTTGAGGGCAACAAGGTTCAGACTTGGCTCAATGGCGAGGCTATGATCGAGATTGAGGACGAGAAGATTGGTGCTAACACCGGTCGTATCATGTTGCAGATTCACGACGGCAACGACATCAAGGTGCTTTGGAAGAACTTCCAGCTTACAAAGTTGTAATAGAATCTTTGGACAGTTTTTTGGGGATGTTTAGCTTTAGGGCTAAGCATCCCTATTTTTTTCGTATATTTGCGTGCAAATATCATAAATATGAGAAAATACGCATTCATTATACTCACTGCATTATCTCTTGTAACAGGGTGCAGTCCCACAACAAAAGGAGCCGACACACAAATTATAGTCAGCATTGAACCATTGCAATATATCGTCGAGAATATTGTTGGCAGTGATTTCACTATTGAGACTTTAGTTCCCGCAAACTCAAGCCCCGAGACATATGAGCCTACACCTCGTCAAAGAATAGCAATTGACAAAGCCGAGATTGTTTTTACGACAGGATTGATTCCATTTGAACAGAAGATAGTGGAAAAAGTAGCACGGCCAGAACAACTAATTACACTAAGCAATGGAATAAAACTTATTGAAGGTGATTGTGGGCATTGTAATCATAATCATACTCACGGCATTGACCCTCATATATGGACATCCCCAGAAGAGTTACGCATAATAGCTCGCAATGCGCACAATGCCATTATGCGTAACTATCCCGATTCAACAAAATATAACGAAGCTTATCAAAAACTTGATATGGAACTTTCGCAACTATCTGATTGGTGTCGAGACAAAATCGAGAGTTCAACAACTCAGGCATTTGTGATTTACCATCCAGCCTTAACTTACTTTGCACGCAACTACAACATTGAACAAATTGCCATCGAGAACCAAGGTAAGGAGCCATCGGCTAAACATATGGCAGAAATCATTGAGTTATCACGAAAAAAGGATATTAAATACTTACTTTATCAAGTTGAGTTTCCTCGGTCAATGGTAGAGGTAATAGCTCAAGATATGAATATCGAGCCAATCGAGATAAATCCTCTTGATAGAAATCCTGTGAGGTTTATCAAAAACGTAACAGATATAATAACCTCGAATTAGTATGGAGAACAAAGAGATAATACTATCACTAAAAAACATAAATGTAGCATACGATAAGTGCCACGCACTCAAAGATGCAAACCTGGATATCTATGCCGATGATTTTTTAGGCATAATAGGACCTAATGGCGGTGGCAAAACATCTCTTGTAAAAGCAATCATGGGAAATGTGGATTATCAAGGTGAGATTTACTACTCGCCTCGACTACGCCATGGGAATCATTACAAAATTGGCTATATGCCACAAATCAGCAAGTTTGATATGAATTTCCCCATTTCGATTGAGGAGGTTGTACTATCGGGGCTACAAAGTGAGAAAGGTCTATTTTCTCGATATACACAATCAGATAGAGCTAAGGCCCACGAATTATTGAAGTTGATGGGTATTACGGACATCGCATCTCGACCCATAGGTGAGGTTTCAGGAGGCGAGATGCAGCGAGCCCTACTATGTAGAGCCATAATATCAGAGCCCAAATTACTGATTTTGGATGAACCCACTAATTTTGTGGACAATCGTTTTGAGAATGAGTTTTACGCTCTCCTACAACTGCTACACAAGCGCATGGCAATAATGATTGTTTCGCATGACATTGGCACAATCACAACCCTTGTGGATAGCATAGTCTGCGTAAATCACACCGTTCATCGCCATAACTCAAACATTCTAACTCAAGAGCAGATACTCAACTACAATTGCCCTATACAAGTTGTATCACATGGGAATATTCCTCACACAGTATTGGCACACCATACGGGTGACGGGTGTAAGCACCACCATTAACAGCCGATAGTAATTAATTGCTAATATCGCCACTCTCGATCCACACCCTGCCCAATTCTTACGGCATGAATTGTACGCGATATGGGAGAGATTGTCATAATATCGAATGCTTGTTCATTTACAGTACCCTTCTGACGAGGTAAGTGTTGAAACTTGGGGTCGTCATTATAGGCAGCGTCACAAATGGTGCTTATTGACAATACACCTCGTTCGATATTGGAGTCGTCACGATGAGAATGACCACTGATGATGCACGCAATCGTACTCTTGGCCTTGCTGAAATCTGCCTGGATATGCAAATCATCAGAATATGAAAATACTCTGCGGTTTTGCATAGCGATGAATAGTTCATGTAAAAATTGCATCTCCTTGATACCACCTAACTTCTTATCAAGTGGAGCATGAGTAAGGATAACCAAAGTTTTGGCTTTGCATCGCAATGCATGATTCACAAGCCAGTTAGCCTGCTCCTGCGAGAAACCATAGTTCACACCCCAGCTAATCGAGGTATTGATATTTTCGAATAGATCAAGTACAATGTAGCGCACATCCTGCTTCTTGTCATCCCAATAGTAGTAGCATTTGTCCTCTACACCCTTCACGTATTTCGCTATTGGCCGTATGGTGTAGTCGTAGATAAGTTCCTGTGTAGCTGTATAACCGCCTGCGTCGTGCCAACCGTTACGGATGGTGATGTCGTGGTTACCCTTTACACTGTAAACCCTGCCGTAGCGGCTCATAGCCTGCAAGTAATACTCGGCCTGCTCCATAGCCGACTCCTTGGTTCCAAAGGCATAGATACTATCTCCGCCATATATGGTAAATGGCAACGCCACCTCCCTGCCGATGTACTGTATCAGCGGAAAGCTCAGCTTGCCATTGTCACGCCAATGACCATCGGTGAGGTATGTGAACGTAACGCCACTCTTTGTATTTGCCACATTGGCTTTTATCTGCTCAATTTTCTTCTCGATGTAGCTGTCCTCGTGATAGTATGAGGGTATCTCCTGTGCCCAAACCATAGCTGTGGCTACAAGCAGAAGGAGCATTAGAATCAGGCGTTTCATCGTAAATAGGAGTAATTGAAATTTTACAGAAAAAGGCGTTACCAAGCTAAATCAACGAAATGCTTATTGCTTCCTTAATCTAATAGCTATATTGGCGCCTCGATAAGCCATTGTGACTTCAGCGGCTGTATCAGTTAGTGATTTAATAGTGTAGGTATAGAATAACTCTCCTTCAAAGTAAGTTTTGAGAGTCCTTCCACTTAATGTATATGTTCCCCAGCCAGAACCAAAAAGTTCGTTATCACCATAATAGCGACCATCTTCATAAAAAGTCATAGTTGCATACATATCACTAAAGGAAGGAACGTCTATCCACTCTCCACCCACATAAAGTCGAGTAGTCTCCCAAGTACCAATAATCTGATCTGTTGAGAAAGTAGTATCATCTTCTTTCTCACAAGAAAGAAAAACTACAGATGCTATACACAATAACAGTAACGAGAAAAATTTTTTCATAATGCTTTTATATACAATACAGTTAATATTACTTTACTCTTATGATGTTTATACCGTCACGCAAAGGAAGGATTACACTCTCTACCCTATCATCCTCCACCACCATACGGTTGAACTCAATGAGTGCCTGCGTGTGAAGGTCGTTGTGTGCCACGGGCTGTACCACCTTGCCATACCACAGGATGTTATCAGCCAGAAGTATTGAGCCGCTATGCACCAGCCCCTGATCCATCAGCATGTTGTAGTATGCGGGGTACTCGCGCTTGTCGCCATCGATAAATACCATGTCGAATTGTTTGCCGAGCGTAGGTGCAATTTCCAAAGCAGAGCCTATGTGGTGGCGTATCTTATGGCCATGTGCCGAGCGTGAAAAAAATGATTGTGCAATAGGTTCCAACTCATCATCCACCTCGCAGGTGTCAATCACACCATCATCCTCCAGTCCCGCTGCCATACATAGTGCTGAATAGCCAGTAAAAGTGCCAATCTCAAGTATGTTTTTAGGGCGGAACATCTTCACCAGAAGTTCCAATAACTTACCCTGAATATGCCCCGAAATCATACGGGGGTTGATTACCTGCAAATGAGTTTGGCGATCAAGTTCATGCAATAAAGCATCCTCGGGTGAGGAGTTATCGTGAATGTATTTTTCAAGTAAATCCATTTTATTATTGATATATTAGTGTTGAGGTACGCGAAAATATCTCCTCTGCCACCTCCATAATCTGTTCTGCTGTTACGGCTGACACCTTACGATATACTTCTTCGAGGGTATCTATCTCATCGTGAACCAGGAAACTCTTACCAGCACCAAGCATGTAACCCTCGTTATTCTCCATCGATATAGCCATCTGTGCCAGGAACTGACGCTTTGTCATTGCCATACGGCGTGTTGAAAGTTGCGTAGTGCACAAATCTTTTAGCTCCTTATCTATGAGTTCACGACAATAATCAACATTATTATGATCTGTCGAGAAATATATCGCCACTATACCGCAATCGTTATAGGGGGTGTAATTAGCCTCGATATTATACGAAAGTCCATTCTTCTCACGCAATAATATATTCAGACGTGAATTTGCAGAAGGGCCACCCAATATATTTATAAGCAGTGCTAACGGTAGACGTTTCTCGGCATGGATATCATACGCACGAGCACCCACAATACAATGAGCCTGATGAGTATGCTTGGTTATAAGTTTCTCAAACGGTGCAATAACCAAAGGTGTTACACGACTAAAATTTCGTACCGTAGCTTGCTTCTGTCCAAAGTATCGCTCTGCAACACTCTGTACATTTTTTAAAGACAGGTTACCAATGGTTGAAAAAACCATCTGGTCTGTGGTGTGGGTTCGCCCAATAAAACTGCGTATAGCATCGCCATCGTAACGCAGCAAAGCAGCCTTCGTGCCAAGTATGTTATGACCAAGTTCCGACCCTGAGAATATCATATCTTCAAAGGTGTCGAAAATCATATCAGCAGGAGAATCTTTATAAGTGTTGATTTCATCAACTATAACCTCTCGCTCCTTTGCGAGTTCTCGTTCAGGGAATGTAGAATTAAATGCGACATCGGCAATCAGTTCAGCAGCCTTCGAGAAATCTGCTTTCAGCGTCGTTGCGTGAATGGTCGTGTCCTCCTTCGTTGTGTAAGCATTCAGCTCACCACCTAAATTTTCCAAGCGACAATTCACCTGATAGGCTTTACGTCGAACCGTACCCTTAAATATGGCATGCTCTGCAAAGTGAGCCAAACCATACTCCGATTTCAACTCATCACGCGTACCGGCATTCACTACCAATGCACAGTGTGAAATACTCGATTTCACACGGCGATGTATCCCCTTTATGCCATTGGGTAAAGTATATGTTTCAAACTCCTTCACTTATGCTTGATTATGCTCTCTTAAGAATCTTCCCGTATATCCTTTATCACACTGCTCCAACTCTTGTGGAGTACCTGCAAATACTACCTCACCGCCATAATCACCGGCTTCGGGTCCTAAATCAATAACCCAATCGGCACATTTTATAACCTCCATATTATGTTCAACAATGACTATAGAGTGACCCTTAGCCACCAATGCGTTGAAAGCTTTCAGTAATCGATTGATGTCATGGAAATGGAGTCCTGTCGTAGGTTCGTCGAAGATAAACATCACGGGGCGTGATGAGCTATCCTTTGCAAGGAATGAGGCCAGCTTCACACGTTGACTCTCACCACCCGATAGCGTAGAAGAGGATTGACCCAAACGGATATATCCAAGTCCTACGTCCTGAAGAGGTTGCAAACGTTCAACAATACGACGACATGTTGAATTTTTACAATCTTCAGAGAAGAAGGCAATAGCATTATCTACGCTCATCTCCAACACATCATATATATTCTTATCACGATATTTTATCTCCAATATCTCATCCTTGAAACGCTTACCATGACACGCCTCACACACCAACTCGACATCGGCCATAAACTGCATACTCACTTTGATTATGCCTTCACCCTGACACTCTTCACAACGGCCACCCGCCACATTGAACGAAAACGAGGCTGCCGTCAGACCCGTATGTACCGCTTGAGGTTGATCTGCAAAGAGCTTCCTGATTTCATCGTATGCCTTAAGGTAGGTCACCGGATTTGAACGCGAAGACTTACCGATAGGATTTTGATCGACCATTTCAACCAACCCAATTAAGCTTATGTCGCCCTCCAACGACGAAAATTCGCCAGGTTTCACACCTGTTTCCGCTAATTCTCGACGCAAAGCCGGATACAAAATACCCTTCGCCAAAGATGATTTTCCGCTACCACTCACACCTGTAATACAGGTTATTACGCCTAAAGGTATTTCGACATCAATATTTTTCAAGTTATGCTCGCGAGCACCCTTGATTTTAATCGAATTGCTCCATCCTCGAGCTGTCGCTGGCGTTTCTATTTTTCTGCGATGTGTAAGGTAATCTGATGTTAGGCTGCTCTTGGATTGTAACAACTCTGAATAAGCACCATTGAAAACTATCTCACCACCCATCTCACCCGCACGTGGACCCACATCGACGACATGATCGGCAGCGCGAATAATCTCCTCCTCATGCTCCACGACGATGACCGTGTTACCTAAATCGCGTAGTTGCTTTAGAGTCTTTATAAGACGGTGAGTGTCTCTTGGATGCAAACCTATGCTTGGTTCATCCAATATATATAGCGAGCCGACAAGGCTACTACCAAGCGATGTTGAGAGATTTATGCGCTGACTCTCTCCACCAGACAATGTAGATGACAATCTGTCTAAAGTAAGATACCCTAACCCTACATCGGAAAGGTATGCCAATCGATTCTTTATCTCGGTTAAGATACGTTGAGCTGGTTTCTCATCATACTTATCGAGGTGCAACTCATTGAAAAAGTCAATAAGAGAATCGACATCCATAGCAACCAACTCGGCAATATTTTTTCCACCTATTCTGACATACAAAGCCTCCTTGCGCAGACGACTACCACCACACTCAGGACATATTGTCTTGCCGGTATAACGAGCCTTCATTACACGGAATTGTATCTTGCGACGCTCGCTATCGATATATTGAAAAAAGTCATCCAAGCCATGAAAATACTCATTTCCACGCCATAACAATAGTTTCTGCTCTGTCGAAAGATTATAGTAAGGTTCATGGATAGGAAATCCAAAAAGATAGGCATTATTTATAAGTTGTTCCTTCCATGCCTTCATCGTTGCACCACGCCAGCATGCAATGGCATCATCGTAGATGGTTTTACTCTTGTCGGGAATAACCAAATCTTCGTCAATACCCACAATCTTACCATATCCCTCACATTTAGGGCATGCTCCAATAGGATTATTAAAGCTAAAAAGATGTTCGGTAGGTTGTTCAAACTCGATGCCATCAGCCTCGAAATGAGATGAAAAGACTTTAGGTTCATCACTCCCAATTATCACCTGGCATACTCCGTCACCATAACTATATGCTCGCGATACAGCATCCCTCAAACGCAACAATGTATCATCATCGTCTGATATGCGCAGACGATCGATAATCAAACGTACATCCTCAGTTTTCGTTTGGGGGGTAATGGAAGGTACAAACTCCTCTAAAGTAAGTGTTGCACCAGCTGTCCAAACCCTTAAGAAACCTTCCGACATAAGTTGAAGAAGTTTCTCGATGAGACCTTGATTTGAATTAAGGATTATGGGTGAAGTAATTACAACCCTATCATCCATGCCATGCTCAACAATATAACCAACGATATCATCTACACCATAGCAACGTACCTCAGTCCCTGAAACAGGCGAGATAGTGTGACCAACTCGGGCAAACAACAACTTAAGATAATCGTATATTTCAGTTGAAGTTCCAACCGTAGATCGGGGGTTGCGAGTATTAACCTTCTGTTCAATGGCGATTGCGGGTGCAATACCAGATATTAAATCTACATCGGGTTTAGTCACTCGTCCTAAAAATTGACGAGCATAGGAAGAGAGACTCTCGACATAACGACGTTGTCCTTCTGCAAAGATTGTATCAAAAGCAAGAGTCGATTTACCCGAACCTGATAAACCTGTGATAACTGTGAGTGTATTATGTGGTATTTCGAGGCTCACATTTTTGAGATTGTGAACCCTCGCACCTTTGATGTATATCTTATTTTCGCGTGACATGATTACTCTAATACATCAACTATTGCACCTTCAACCTTGCGTAGTCGTCCAAGCAAAATATCAGCCTTGCTTAAACGCATTGACAAAGTCATCGAACAAAGATTATCAAATATCTGCTCCTCAATTACAGGTTGCTCCTCCTTAATTATGCGCATCACATCGTTCATCGAGATATACGAGAACTCAATCTTTATGCGCTTATCAACCGTACGCTCAACTATCTTAGCCTCATCAAGCACCATCGCAGCAGACTCTTTATACGCTGCAATAAGCCCTGGAACACCCAACTTAGTACCACCAAAATAACGTACAACGACTATCAAGCAATTTGTAATTTCTCGAGATAATAACTGTCCCAGGATTGGTTTTCCAGCCGTACTCGAAGGTTCACCGTCATCGTTAGCTCGAAACTTTTCGCCAAATGGGCCCAGACGCCACGCATAGCAATGGTGCGTAGCATCATAATAACGTTTACGCAGAGGTTCCAGGAAAGCAGCTATCTCCTCTTCACTCTCAACATGATAAGCATAACAGAGAAATTTACTGCTCTTCTCCTTGAAAATAGCCTCAGCATTGCCTTCGATGGTCAAATAGTTATCGATAATGGATTCCACGGCAACAAGTTATTATTCAACCTTAGTAAACAGCCTATTCCAACGAATATTTGCAGGAAAACTTTTATTTCTATCAAGCGACAGCCAGATGAACGACGCCTTACCAACAATATGATCTTCGGGCACAAAACCCCAATAACGCGAATCAGCCGAGTTATGGCGGTTATCGCCCATCATCCAATAATAATCCATATTGAAGGTATAGTTCGTTGACAGATGACCATTAATGTAAATATCGCCATCTTTCACGGTTAAATCATTCTCCTCATAAACATCTATAATACGCTCATAGAGAGGTAAATTTTCAAGCGTAAGCTCGACAGTTGCACCCTTCTTAGGAATCACTAATGGTCCAAAATTATCTGCAGTCCAAGTATAGGCACCGGCATAAGGGAAACACTCTTCAGGAACAATATAGCGCTCAACGCTCAATACATTATCCATTTTCAGCAACTGCTCAACCATACCATCGGTCAATGGAGAGAAGTAATGTGTGCCGCTGCCCGACAGCTCGGTAATACCCATCTTTTCGATAGCATATGAACTAAGTGGCGATGAAGTGCGTATTGAATAGCAATATTGCTTTTCAGCAATACCCTCTTCTGGATTACCATTTACTATCAACTCTCCATCGACAATCTGAATCTCGTCACCTGGCAATGCGACACAACGCTTAATATAATTCTCACGCTTATCCACAGGGCGACTGATAACTGTATAATCACTCTCCAACGCCTCACGACCTCGTTTCATGCCATACTGAGCCTGATATTCACGCAAAACATCATAATAAGTTACTGCCTGATTTTCCAACAAGACTGTATCTCCCGCAGGGAAGTTAAACACAACAACATCATTACGTTGAATATTGCGCAACCCTTTCAAACGATTGTAGGGCAACTTAATAGCCTCGCTGAATGATTTTTTAGTCTGCGACATAGGCATGGTGTGATGTACAAATGGAAATGACAAAGGTGTATTTGGCATCTGAGGGCCATAAGTCACCTTGCTCACATACAAGTAATCACCCACAAGCAAAGTCTTCTCCATCGACGAGGATGGAATGACATACATTTGGAAAAAGAAGATATGAATTAGTGATGCGACAACTGTAGCAAAGACTATCGCATTAACCCACTCATATATACTACGATAAAACGCACTCTTTTGGCACAACTTTTCATTTTTACTCCACACATAGCGGTAGAATAATTTCGATATATAGACATCATATATCACGGCCACACCCAGCAGAGCCCACCAGCAACCTGCCCACACAACAAACCACAATATATATAGAGTTGTAGCAAGGGTAAAACCTACCCATTTATTTGCAAAAAATGCCTTTATCTTTTCCATCGCAAATCGATTTAAAACATATCATCCATTGTATATACACCCTTCTTGCCACACAAGAACTCAGCCGCAACAACTGCACCCAAAGCCAACGTGCGACGATTCTTTATCGAGTGACGAATCTCCAGGACATCATCCTCCGAGGTGTAGGTTACGGTATGCTCGCCCGGATTCATGCCGACACGAAACGACTCAATACCAATCAACGAATTGTCATTGGTAGGCTCATTCACCCAACCGCTTTTTTCATCCAAACGTGCAATAGCATCTTCAGCAAGAGTAACAGCTGTACCGCTTGGAGAATCCTTTTTCTCGGTATGATGCGTTTCGCTCATCGAAAGTTTATATCCCGAAAAACCATTCATTAGTCGTGCCAACTCGCGATTTAGACGAAACATAAGGTTTACACCCAACGAATAGTTCGAGGCGTAAAACATAGCGCCCTCTTTCTGCTTACAGAGTTGCTGCAACTCCTCCAAGCGTGTAGTCCAACCCGTAGTACCACTAACCACGGCAACACCACACTCTAAGCATGTACGAATATTATCATACGCTGTAGCAGGAGTTGTAAATTCGATTGCCACATCAACCTTAGCCAAATTCTCAGCATTGAGTTCTGCTGCATTATTTAGATCTATTATTAGTGCTACTTCATGACCTCGCGAGAGAAGAATCTTCTCTATTTCATGCCCCATTTTTCCGTAGCCTATTATTGCTGCTTTCATACCTTTAAACTTTATGCACCCCAAAGCGATGCGGTTATTAAATATCATTCTACAAAGATACGCAAAAACTATCAACTAAAAGGAAATATTTTGAGAAATAATATTTATAACATCCCATAGAGTAAAAAAAAGAAAGCGACCACCCCGAAAAGTGGTCGCCATAGCCATTACAATAGCAAAACTATTGCTGAGCCTTCATCTCCTCGTAGAGCTTGTTGTACTTAGTGTACTTATCCATCATACCATCCTCCTCGCGAAGACGGAAAGTAAGAATCTTCAATGTCTCAACAGTTGAGAAATTCTTTGGATCAAGTTCATAAGCCTTCTCCAAGTATGGAATACCCAACTTGTAAACATCTGTTACCTTCTGAGAGTCAGCCTTCCAATCGGCGCTGCTCTTATAATCACGCTTGTTAATCTCCTCACTCATGGCATCACCCTTAGCGATGTAGAAGTAGCCAATGAAGAATGTAGCCTGAGCATTAGTTGGCTCCAACTCGATAACCTTCTTGAATGATACAATACTCTCGTCGTAGTTCTTCAAGTTATAGAACACCTTACCACGACCAAACCACATGTCACGGTTGTTTGGATCACGCTTCAACGCAGCATCAATCATATCCACCAACTCAGATGGATCACCAACGTTATCACCTGCTGTATAGACATCAATCAACGCAGCAATGATATTGTCGTTTGATGGGAACTTTGCAAGACCCTCCATCAAGAGCTGCTTTGCACGCTGCATATTAGCCTCGCGAACAGCAGAATCGGTCTGACCATTGTATGCATGGTACATGAAGTGGTAAATATCACCCTTCTCATCAGCATAACCAGCAGCCAAAGCCTTATCAAAAGCCTCAACAGCCTTCTTGTAAGAAGCCTGATCCTTAGAACCTACATTACCATCAAGTACCCACAAATAACCTGCAAAATAGAGATACTGAGCATCCTGTGGTGTTAAACTTGCGCAGTGGCTCTTAACAAAATATGCCTGATAGTAGTTCTCGGCAGCAGCACCCCAGCGTGCAGCGTCCTGGCACGCATTACCTGTCTGCAACAAGTAATTAGCCAAACGACCCAACGCAAGTTCAACCTTACCAGCCTGCTTCTTATCTACTTCATATGCCTTCCAATATGAGTTGAATGACTCCATTATCAAGTCACCCTCCTTAACTACCTGAGTCTGCTCCCATGTAATCACCTTGTTGTTGGCAACATAAATCTTAACCCATGGATAAACCATCTCAGTATAGCTGACACCATTCAAAACAACGCCGTCTGTCTTTGACTCAGGAAGACCCATTGCAACCTCTACAACTGAGTACTCAACACCTGCAAACAAATCCTTTGTTGGCTCTGTTAACGCCTTGAAATAGGCATCACCACGTGAAATCCATGAAGCAGCCTTCTTACCCTTCTTTGCATCTTTCACTAATGCATCTGCCTTAGAGATCTTGTCAAGAATCACTTGCTTATTGACCTTCTGTGCATTTACCATTGGCGTAGCCATAACCATTATAGCCATCACCGCAAAAATTAATCTTTTCATAGAATTAATCTTTAATAAAACCATTAAATTTCCTATTTTTTATTCTTGTGTTTCTGTTTGTTGTGACACTGTTGTCTCCGCAGCAACTTCAACTCCCTCTGTGACTACAACATCGGTAGCAATTTCCTCATCCTCACTCACTGGCACCGCCATCACCGAAGCAATGACATCACCCTCGCGTAAGTTGATAATCTTAACACCCTGCGTAGCTCGTCCTGCCAAACGTATCTGCTCAACCTTAGTTCTAATAGTAACTCCCGAACGATTGATAATCATCAAATCGTTTTCGTCGGTAACAGCCTGAATTGAAACTAAATCACCTGTCTTCTCGGTGATATTTATGGTCTTCACACCCTTACCACCTCGGTTAGTTATACGATATTCATCCAAATCAGTACGCTTACCATAGCCATTTTCAGAAAGAACAAGTACATCTTGTCTTGAATCAGGCTCAATGCAAATCATACCTACAACCTCGTCACCCTCATCGAGTTCAATACCTCGAACACCGGCACCCACACGACCAATAGGACGAACCTTATCCTCGTTGAAACGGATAGCCTTTCCGCCACGTGCCGCAATCATAATCTCGGCATTGCCGCTAGTGATCTTAGCCTCCAAGAGCTGGTCGCCCTCACGGATAACAATTGCATTAACACCTGTCTGACGTGGACGTGAGTACTCCTTAAGCTTTGTCTTCTTAACCACACCCTCACGTGTACACATAACGATGTAGTTGTTGTTGATATACTCCTCATCACCCAAGTTCTTAGTATTGATGTAAGCACGCACCTTGTCATCAGGCTCAATCTGAATAATGTTTTGGATAGCACGTCCCTTAGAAGAACGTGTTCCCTCTGGAATATCGTATACCTTAAGCCAATAACAACGACCCTTCTCGGTAAAGAATATCATTGTATTATGCATTGAAGCGACATAGATATGCTCGATAAAGTCCTCATCACGTGTAGCACTACCCTTCACACCTACACCACCACGATTCTGTGTGCGGTACTCGGCAAGTGGCGTACGCTTGATGTAACCCATGTGTGAAATAGTGATAACCATATCATCATCGGCATAGAAATCCTCAGGGTTAAACTCCTCAGAAGAGTAAACAATCTCGGAACGACGCTCATCGCCATACTTCTGCTTAATCTCCTGAAGCTCATCCTTGATAATCTGCATCTGCATATCAACGCTCGCCAAAACGTCGTTCAAGTAGTTAATCTTACGCTCCAACTCAGCATGCTCAGCCTCCAACTTCTCTCGCTCCAAACCAGTGAGCTGACGCAGACGCATCTCGACAATAGCCGTAGACTGAATCTCGCTCAAGCCGAAACGCTCCTGCAATGATTGCTTAGCAATATCTGTGCTGCGTGACGACTTTATAATCTGCACTATCTCGTCGATATTCTCCTGTGCGATAATCAAGCCCTTGACAATATGCATACGCTCCTGAGCCTTTCTAAGGTCGAAACGTGTACGGCGTACTACAACATCGTGACGGTGATCGACAAAGTGCTTAATCATATCCTTCAGGTTAAGCAACATTGGACGACCATTCACCAAAGCGATGTTATTCACAGCAAACGATGTCTGCAACTCGGTATTCTTGAACAATGTATTCAACACGACATTCGCTGAAGCATCCTTCTTGACGAAGATGGCTATACGAAGACCCTTACGGTCACTCTCATCGTTGATGTAAGAGATACCCTCCAACTTCTTCTCATTGACCATCTGACCAATCTTCTTGATCATCTCAGCCTTATTGACCATATAAGGAATCTCGGTCACGATGATACACTCTCGACCCGATGCAGTTGTCTCAATCTCAGTACGTGCACGCATAATCACACGGCCACGACCAGTCAATAGAGCCTGCTTAGCACCCTCGTAGCCATAGATCAATGCTCCTGTTGGGAAATCAGGACCCTTGACATACTTCAACAACTCCTCGCACTCGCACTCGGTGTTGTCAATATATGCACAACATGCATCCACAACCTCACCTAAATTGTGAGGTGCCATATTCGTTGCCATACCCACAGCGATACCGCTGGCACCATTCACCAAAAGCAATGGAATCTTTGTTGGCAACACTGTTGGCTCGTCAATAGTATCATCAAAGTTCTTTGTCCAATCAATGGTCTCCTTATCGATGTCGGCCATCACCTCATCGGTAATTTTCTGCATGCGCGCCTCGGTATAACGCATCGCCGCAGCCTTATCACCATCCATAGAACCAAAGTTACCCTGGCCCTCAACCAAAGGATAACGCATCGCCCACTCCTGTGCCATACGAACCATGGCCTCGTAAACCGAACTATCACCGTGTGGGTGGAACTTACCAAGTACGTCACCGACAATACGGGCAGACTTACGGGTAGGCTTATCAGAATAGAGATTAAGCTCGTGGCTCATATCAAACAAAATACGACGATGCACAGGTTTCAGACCATCACGCACATCAGGCAACGCACGCGACACGATAACCGACATCGAGTAATTGATATAAGCAGTCTTCATCTCCTGCTCAATATTAATGGGAATGATATTACCCACCAATGTCTCTTTCTTTTCTTCTTCGTTCAACATATAATTTACTTTCCTAAATTAACGCTCTTAACGCACCTATTTTAATAAACAAAAGTACGTTTTTTTTCTTAAATAAGCAATTTTACAGGTTTTTTTTCACTCCTCTTTAAGATAAATCTTAAAAACCAGGGGCTTTTTGCCCATTTTTGGGCGATTTAAGCGCGAATAATATTTTTCCCGACAGGGGGTCGAAGAATAAAACAAGGATTTCTGCATAAAAACAAAAAAATCGGAGGCCACAATACGCAACCCCCGACTTTCTCGAGAAAGTAAAATATCACTTACCTATGTAACCCTTGATATGTTGTGCTCTAAGGTGTAACTATATATTATTCTACTTTTCTACCCTCAAAGTAGCAGTTGCTACTATAAGAGTATCGAGTGCCATTTGGGGTTGTGGACAATTGTCCAGAAGCTTTGGAAAATATCGTCAAAATACCTCCACCAAATAATGCACTATCATATGTTCTCGTTATATATCCATAGCTGTCTGTATTAGTTGTTGAATCCAAATAAAGTTTACCATCGACAAGTGTTCCTTTGGTTGATATTAAACCCCTTAATTTAACTCTATTTTTGTCTATCTTGGTAATTGTGATTGTTCCTTTATCGTATATTTTTCCTGAATCTCCTCCCCATATAACATAGTCTTCTACGGTTACATGGTAAGTTCCCAAGAGATCCTCCATAGTTCCAAACTTTGGCTTATCACCCATCTCATTTTTCTCACAAGAAATACCGAAACAGCAGCTTATTACAGCAGCCATAAAAAAAAGTAAAAACCTCTTCATTATAATAAAAAATGCGTACCGTAGCATCTCCTATGCGGTCGTTTATAAAAAAAAGAAAGTGTGGAGATGTTCGTTTATCTACAGATAGGCATTTGGCGTAGCCCCAACGAAAATAAACAATACTCCACACCTGTACAGTATGTGGAGTAGACACAGAACGTGCCGACATAGCATACCAATACAAGTGATGCAAGCATTCGTTATCCTTTCGTTGTAAAATCGCCAAATTTTATCTATAAGGATTAGCGAAACACTTTCACTAATAAT
>JAGBTO010000032.1 GCA_017631285.1 Alistipes sp. | reverse complement strand
GATGTTCTCAATAGGCAGAGGTACTGCCCCAGAGATAAGTGTAGTGAATTTATTTCTCATAACTTGTCCTCCCTTATTACATCAATTCTCTTGGATCGGTCACAACGCCTGTTACGGCTGCTGCCGCAGCTACCAATGGACCTGCCAGCATAGTACGTGCATCAGGACCCTGACGACCTTCGAAGTTGCGGTTTGAGGTTGCTACGCAATACTTGCCTGCTGGAATCTTATCCTCGTTCATTGCAAGGCACGCCGAGCATCCTGGCTGACGAAGTTCAAAGCCTGACTCCTCAAGAATATCTCGCAGTCCCTCTTCAATAGCTAGACGTTCCACCTCCTTACTGCCCGGAACAATCCATGCAGTGATGTTGTCAGCCTTCTTCTTGCCCTTCACAAAATGCGCAAAGGCACGTAAATCCTCAATGCGACCATTTGTGCAGCTACCTACGAATACATAATCCACCCTCTTGCCAATCATTTTCTCGCCCTCGGCAAAGCCCATGTAGGCGAGTGACTTTGCATATGATGTTTTCGATGCAACGTCCATTCCATCGGATGCAGGTATTGTGCTATTGATGGCGATACCCATACCTGGATTTGTTCCATAGGTAATCATTGGCTCAATGTCGGCTGCGTCGAATGTAACCTCCTTATCAAATACGGCATTTTCGTCTGAGCGCAGCTTGCTCCAACGTTCTACTGCCTCATCCCAAGCTTCACCTTGTGGGGCGAATTCACGTCCCTTTAGATAGTCGAATGTAGTCTGGTCGGGGGCAATCATACCACCGCGTGCTCCCATCTCAATACTCATGTTGCAGATGGTCATACGCGCTTCCATTGAAAGTGAACGTATAGCAGAACCCGCAAACTCCACGAAGTGTCCAGTGCCACCTCCTGTGCCGAGCTTCGAGATTATGTAAAGAATTATATCCTTTGAGCATACGCCAGGCTTTAACTCTCCCTCGATGTTGATGCGCATACTCTTTGGCTTCGACTGCAGAATACACTGCGATGCTAGAGCCATTTCCACCTCGCTTGTGCCGATACCGAAGGCGATGCAACCCAATGCTCCGTGAGTCGATGTGTGGCTATCACCGCATACAATGGTCATACCAGGCTGTGTCAAACCTGTCTGTGGCCCAATCACGTGGATAATTCCATTATGTTCTTCTCCAATAGGGAAGATTGTGATGTTGTTCTCCGCGCAGTTCTTTACCAGTGTGGCTACCTGCTCGGCCGATTGTGGTTCGGTGATAGGTAAGTGCTGGTTCTGTGTAGGGATGTTGTGGTCGGGACTTGCTGTCACCTGTTGGGGACGGAAGACCTCTATGCCACGACGGCGCAAGCCCGCAAAAGCTTGCGGACTTGTCACCTCATGAATGTATTGTCGGTCGATATAGAGAACACACGAGCCACCATCTATAGTCCTAATGGTGTGAGCATCCCATATCTTATCGAAAAGAGTATTCATTGTTAGTTAATTTTTGATATAGCGTCAATAAACGACTCTACTGAAGCTGTTACGATATCAGTGTTGGCGCCAAAACCGTGATACATCTTACCCTTGTGAGAGATTGACATATGTACCTTACCCAAGTCATCGCTACCACGAGTAATTGCCTGAATCAAAAATTCTTCGATGTGAACACGTCGTTTAGTGATATTCTTTACCGCTGTGATAGCCGCATCAACAGGTCCATTTCCGCAAGCTGTTTCGGTGAAGGTATCACCATCGAAGCTAATTTGTACGGTAGCCGTTGGAATAGTAGATTTACCGCAGACAATCTGCAGTCCTGTAAGCTGTATATTCATACGTCGGCGTGAAGCAGCAGTGCCAATTAATACCTCAAGGTCGCGCGTTGTCACCATCTTCTTCTTGTCGGCAAGTTCCAGGAAACGCTGGTAAATCTCGTCCAACTCCTCATTCTCGGGGTTAAAGCCAATCTCTGCGAGGTGGTGCTTCAATGCAGCACGACCACTGCGGGCAGTCAGCACGATGCTTGACTGATCTACACCAACATCCTCAGGATCAATAATCTCATAGGTCTCGCGGCTCTTCAATACTCCATCTTGGTGGATACCCGATGAGTGAGCAAAGGCGTTGCGACCAACGATAGCCTTATTAGCTTGTACAGGCATACGCATCAAATTTGATACGAGTTTGCTGGTTGTGATAATCTGCTTTGAGTCTATGCCCACTTCGAAATCGAGATTTGAGTGGCACTTGATAGCCATCACAACTTCCTCCAAAGCGGTGTTACCTGCTCTCTCGCCCAAACCATTTATAGTTACCTCCACCTGACGGGCACCATTCTGTACCGCTGCCAAAGTGTTGGCGGTAGCCATACCCAAGTCATTGTGACAGTGAGTCGAAATAATAGCCTTGTCAATATTTGGTACGTTATTCTTCAGGTAGGCAATCTTTGCACCATACTCACTAGGTAAGCAGTAGCCTGTTGTATCGGGAATGTTCACTACGGTAGCACCCGCTGCAATCACAGCCTCCACTACACGAGCCAGGAACTCCTCGTCGGTTCGACCTGCATCCTCGGCATAGAACTCCACGTCATCCACAAATCGGCGTGCATACTTCACAGCTTCCACTGCCTGCTCCATGACAGTCTCGGGAGTCATACGGAGCTTTTCGTAGATGTGGTAGGTCGATGTGCCGATACCGGTGTGGATACGGCCACGCTTTGCAAACTCCAAAGCCTGTGCTGCCACCTCAATATCCTTCTTTACGGCACGTGTGAGGGCGCAGATGGTAGGGTTGGTTACAGCCTTCGAGATTTCAACCACAGAGTTGAAATCACCTGGGCTTGATATTGGAAAACCCGCCTCGATGATATCTACACCCAACTTCTCCAACTGACGAGCCACCTCAATCTTCTCGATGGTATTGAGCTGACAGCCTGGCACCTGCTCGGCGTCGCGGAGAGTCGTGTCGAAAATATATACTTTCTCGCTCATAAACCTATGTAATCTATTAGTTATTCTCAGGACGGAGCTTGCGAACTACTGCGCCAGCCTGCCACATTTCTGTTTCGCGCATCTCCTTGAGTTCAGCCTCGAGTTTCTGACGGTAGTCAGGCTGTGAATTGGTGTCAATGCTTCGCTGTGCCTCGTTACCACAAGCCACCTCGCTATAAAGCTCCTCGAATACAGGCATAGTTGCGTCGCGGAACTTCTTCCACCAGTCGAGTGCACCACGCTGTGCTGTTGTTGAGCAGTTTGCATACATCCAATCCATACCATTCTCGGCGATGAGTGGCATCAAGCTCTGAGAAAGCTCCTCAACTGTCTCGTTGAAAGCCTCAGATGGTGTGTGACCATTCTGGCGCAAAACCTCGTACTGTGCTGCGAAGATACCCTGGATAGCACCCATCAATGTACCACGCTCTCCTGTGAGGTCTGAATATACCTCGCGCTTGAATGTAGTCTCAAACAAGTAACCTGAACCAACACCAATACCGAGTGCGATTACGCGGTCCCAAGCCTTGCCTGTTGCATCCTGGAAAATAGCGTAGCTTGAGTTCAAACCACGACCCTGCAAGAACATACGGCGGAGTGAAGTACCTGAACCCTTTGGTGCAACCAGGATTACATCCACATCAGCTGGAGGTACAATGCCTGTGCGCTCCTTGTATGTGATACCAAAGCCGTGTGAGAAGTAGAGAGCCTTGCCTGGAGTAAGGTATGGCTTAATCTGTGGCCATACAGAAATCTGACCTGCATCAGAGAGCAAATACTCGATGATAGTTGCCTTCTGACAAGCCTCCTCAATCTCGAAAAGAGTTTCACCTGGAACCCAGCCATCCTCAACTGCCTTATCCCAGCTCTTTGAGTTCTTGCGCTGACCTACGATTACATTAAAGCCGTTGTCACGCAAGTTAAGTGACTGGCCAGGTCCCTGTACGCCATAGCCGATAACTGCGATTGTCTCATCCTTTAATGTTTCCAAAGCCTTTGCTAATGGATACTCCTCACGTGTTACGACGTTTTCCTCAACGCCACCAAAAATCATCTTTGCCATAGTTGTAATTTTTTTTATTGTTTATATTTTATTAGTTTTCTATTGATTGTTTTCTTCTCGAATCATGCGCTCATGTTTAGCGTTTACGTATTTTAAATATTCGTCAAGTAATTCACGACGCGATTTAATGATTGCTATTTGTCCAGAACATACAAATTGGTAAATTCCATAAGGTGCAAGCATCTGATAGAGTTCATTAATTTCATCTTTATGTCCGGTCTTCTCCAATACGATATACTCGTCGTGAATTTCCAGAATACGCACATTGTGACGGCGAACCATATCCTCCACCGTGCGGCTACGTTTAACCTTGTAGAGTGCTAGCTGCTGAAGCACCACTTCGTTGGGTGAGTAGCAAAATACCTTCAATACATCAACCTTCTTCTCAATCTGCTTCACAAGGTTGGCTACACGTTCAGGGTCGTTCTTCACCATAATGGTGTATTTGTGAATCCCTTCTATAGCCGAAGGCGAAGCGGCGATTGATTCAATATTTACATTTCGGTGAGTAAATACGGTTGTTACCTGACTCAAGATACCCACCTTGTTCTCTGAAAATATGGTTATGATAAATTCTCTCTCCATTTTGCCTCTGTTTTATGGGTGTTACTCAAGTCTAATATCGTGTACAGGTGCGCCTGCCGGCACCATTGGGAATACATTCTCCTCTCTCTCTACGCGACACTCCAATAGGAAAGCTCCCTCGGTTGAGTGCATCTCGCGTATAGCATTGTCCAAATCCTCGTGACGTTCCACACATCGATATGCTATATGGTTAGCCTTTGCCAAAAGTTCAAAATCGGGATTTACTAGCTCGGTGAATGAATAACGCTTATCGTAGAATAGCTCCTGCCACTGGCGAACCATTCCCAAGAAACCATTGTTCATGAGAATAATCTTTACACCCACCTGTGACTGGAAGATTGTACCAAGCTCCTGCGATGTCATCTGCAAGCCACCATCACCTACGAAGAGGCAGACATCTCTCTCTGGTACTCCAATCTTCGCACCAATAGCTGCAGGTAAGCCGAAGCCCATAGTGCCCAAACCTCCAGAGGTGATAATGCTACGTGTGCGCTTGAAACGGAAATATTTCGATGCGAACATCTGCTGCTGACCTACATCGGTTACAAGAATTGCGTCGTCAAACTCCTTTGATACGGCATCTACAACTTCACCCATGCGCAGATGTGCTCCTCGACGCTCGATGGCTGGCTCGATGATATCCTCGCGTTCGATGTTATTACATACTCTGAACTCGTTTATCCACTCTGAGTGGTCGTTCTTTGCGATACGCTCTGTAATCATAGGCAACGACTCCTTTACATCGCCCAGCACAGGTACATCAGCATATACAATCTTGTTTATTTCGGCAGGGTCAATCTCAAGATGAATAATCTTTGCGTTTATGCCGAATTTCGATGGGTCACCTGTCACGCGGTCGTCAAAACGCATGCCGATAGCAATCAATAGGTCGCAATCTCTATTCTTGATATTGGGACCGTAGTTGCCGTGCATGCCCAGCATACCAACATACAATGGGTGGTCGGTTGGTAGAGCCGACAAACCCAAAAGGGTAGAGGCGGCAGGGATGCCGCTTTTCTCCAAGAATTCCTGAAGTTCTTTCTCTGCACCAGCCAGAATAACGCCCTGACCCACCAATGCCATAGGCTTGCGAGAGAGGTTGATAAGTCGAACAGCCTCCAAAATATGATTATTGTCAATATCTGCATAAGGCTGATAGCTGCGGATGAACTTTACGGGATTATACTCAAAGTCCACCAATCCATTTTGTGCATCTTTGGTGATATCCACCACCACAGGTCCTGGACGACCGCTTGATGCGATATAAAAGGCACGGGCAATGGCTGCGGGAATATCCTCGGCACGTTTTACCTGACAGTTCCATTTTGTTACTGATTGTGTCAGCTCCAAGAAGTTAATCTCCTGAAAAGCGTCTGTGCCGAGCTGGCTTGATGCCACCTGACCGCTGATAAGTACGATTGGAGTTGAGTCCAGCAATGCATCTGCCAAGCCTGTTACGGTATTTGTAGCTCCGGGGCCTGATGTTACGATGCAGACACCAGTTTTGCCCGTAGCGCGAGCGAAGCCCTGTGCTGCGTGAATGGCGCACTGCTCGTGACGCACCAAAATGTGATTCAGTTTGTCGCGATAGTCGTAAAGAGCATTATATACGGGAATGATAGCTCCGCCAGGGTAGCCGAAGATTGTCTCCACGCCCTCTTGAATAAATGAGCGGATGACAGCCTCAGAGCCTGAGATGCGAGGCAACTCCTTCTTTGGTTGTGTTGTCGTAGTATCTGAAAAACCTGAAATCATAAATTTGGGTTTGGGTTTAGTTACTCTTCTGGAACGATTCTTACTGCGCCTTGATCTGCCGAACTTACCAAAAGTGAGTATGCTCTCAACGATTGTGGGATATGGCGATCACGGTTTGCTGGTTTGTGTGTTGTCCAGGCTGCCATTCTTTCGGCCAACTCGTTGTCGCTGATGCGGAGATTTATTGAGCGGGCAGCAATGTCGATATCTATAATATCACCATCTCGGATAATGCCAATCTCTCCCCCCGAAGCAGCCTCTGGAGATACGTGACCAATTGAAAGGCCCGATGTTCCACCCGAAAAGCGACCATCGGTAATCAATGCACATGCTTTGTCTAGATGCTTTGACTTGAGGTAAGAGGTGGGGTAGAGCATCTCCTGCATACCAGGACCACCCTTTGGACCCTCGTAGCGGATGACAACAACGTCACCAGCCTCAACCTCGCCACCAAGAATACCATTCATAGCCTGCTCCTGCGACTCAAACACCTTTGCCTTACCCGAGAACTGCATAAGACCCTTGTCAACACCAGCCGTCTTTACGATGCAACCTTTGCGGGCGATGTTACCTGTCAGCACAGCTAGACCTCCATCGCGGAAGTAGCAGTGATCCATATCGCGAATGCAACCCTCGGCGTGGTCGGTATCCATCTGCTCATAATAGGTAGCTTGTGAGCCCATTTCGCGGCTGTAACGGTTAGCTGGGGCACTGCAATATATCTTGCGAGCTTCGTCTGAGAACTCCTCCGAGCCGTAGTAATACTCTTTAAGTGCATCGGCAAGTGTAGTATAATCAACACGCTTTGTCGATGTGTCAATCAAATCATTATTTGCCAACTCGCCCAGGATGCCCATAATACCGCCAGCACGGTTTACATCTTGCATATGGTAGTGTCCGTTAGGGGCAACCTTGCAGAGTACAGGTATCTTACGTGAAAGGCGGTCAATATCTGCCATTGTGAAATCGACACCCGCTTCGTGAGCCACTGCAAGCAGGTGGAGAACTGTGTTTGTTGAACCACCCATAGCAATATCGAGCGACATGGCATTCTCAAATGCAGCCTTTGTAGCTATCGAGCGTGGCAGTACAGAGTCATCACCCTCGAAGTAGTAACGCTTAGCATTCTCCACGATTATCTTCGCTGCCTTTGCAAAGAGTGCTTTGCGGTTTTCGTGCGTCGCTACCACCGAGCCGTTGCCTGGCAGAGCCAAACCGATAGCCTCATTAAGGCAGTTCATTGAGTTGGCAGTAAACATACCCGAGCATGAACCACACCCAGGGCAGGCGCACGCTTCAATCTCGTCAGCATCGGCATCGGTGCACTTCTCGTCGGCACTCAATACCATTGCGTCGATTAGGTCGGCACCTCTGCCTCGGAAGTTTCCCGCCTCCATAGGGCCACCAGATACAAAAATGGTAGGAATATTAAGACGCATAGATGCCATCAACATGCCGGGTGTAATCTTGTCACAGTTGCTGATGCATACCAAGGCATCAACCTTATGTGCATTAGCCATATACTCTACGCTGTCGGCGATAATGTCGCGCGAAGGTAATGAGTATAACATACCGTCGTGCCCCATGGCTATACCATCGTCAATGGCTATGGTGTTAAACTCAGCGGCGAAGCATCCCTGCTCCTCGATGAGAGACTTTACATATTGTCCTATTTCATGCAGATGCACATGGCCTGGTACCATTTGAGTGAATGAGTTGGCGATGCCAATTACAGGCATTCCCATCTGTTCCTTTTTCATGCCGTTAGCTCTCCAAAGAGCTCGGGCACCTGCCATACGACGACCTACGGTTGTGATGGCACTTCTGAGTTGACGCTTCATTTTACTCTTCTGTCTGGTTAATTGAAAAAGCCCCTCTCCAGTCTAAGGAGAAAGGCTTTTTATTGTAGCTTATATACACATACGACCTTTCTCCCGTTATCTACGCAAGACTACGAGGATTAGGTTAATGATAATATACAAACCGTTCAACATAAAATACCTTAACTTTCTAACCTGTCATAACAACTTGGCTTTCCCAAGCTTTGTTAATGCAAAAGTAATAGTAAAAAATATTAAAAACAAGAAATTTTATATCTTTCTTGCATATTAATGCATTAAAATGGTTCAAAGATTGATATGAAAAGCTGTTTTATAGGCTGAATCATGTCGTTTTAGGAATATTTATTGTGTGATGAAATGTAATATATAATCCCTCAAAGTTCAGTTGTTTAGGTATAAAACAAAAAATATTGTTCTTAAACTTCAATTAATCTTTTGCTTGTAATCTTGTTTTGGGGACTATTTTTTCTTAATTGATGTTTGGCTGATTGTGATGCGGGGATCATCAAACGATAGCTGTTGCCAACAACTTCAGAGGTTAATTGATTTGATGATATGAGTTCTGAAATTATTAAACTCGTTTGATGGCGGTCAAGTCCGAAAACAACCTCAATTTCCACAGGATAGACATATTCATATTTACTAACGAAATCTATGACGTTGTGTTTTGACGGGCCTATGCGGCGAGGCTTGATTCTGCCAGCCGAGAGTCGATTGATAACGGTATGGAACGTGCTTAGATTTTGATATCCCCCGATGATAATATTGGTGTCGTCATTCTTGATTAAGTATGAAGGAAATCCAGTTATGCCGTTGCGGCGACATACCATCCTGTCGTGATTGAATGATGTCTGAGCATGTCCTATTGTGTATTCATCAATAAAGGTCGAGGCATCGAAACCAGCTTTCGATGCTAAATTTAACAGGACATCAATCTGGGATGTGCGGTGCCGCATGGTGAACGTTGTTTCACGCATAAAACGTAAAAATAGTTTAGCCTGCTTTGAATTTATACGTTTGGCCGCTTCATATGCAATGTTTTGTGGGAAACTGGAAGGGTAGCGTTCTGTGAAAAACGGAAAATTGTCGGTAATCACGGGCATGCCATGGCGCTTGGATGCATCATTCCAATTTTTTGCTATGATGGCATTAGCGCGTTGAATAACATCTTCTTTAGGTGCTTTAATGTCGTAAAGGGTAGAAATATCTTCTACCAATCCACCCATGATGTATTCGGTATTCACCTTGTCACCATATAAAAAATCTATGGCTCGCATTACGGGTTCATTACCCCAGCTCCAAACGCATATGGGGTCTGTAAACTGATATATGGTAATCTTGTCCATGTTGAATTGTTTTTATTGTTTCTCGAGGAGCAATAAATGCGCCAAATATGATTTGTTTGTAGTGGTTTGGGTATGTTTGAAGGATGGCTTTAAGAAAAATTGATATATAAGTTTTTGGGATTGCATAAATTTGTGTAAATTTATCCCGCTAAAATTTAAATTTATGATTTACAACGAAAGAGATATCCGTAACCAAACGGTTAAGAGAATGGCAGAGGCTGTAATGGCAGCTGCTCGTACGGCCCCAAAAGCAAAAGGTCGTGATTTAGTAGAGGTAGCAATGATTACAGATGAGGATATTGAGCGTTTGTCGCAGACTATGATTCAGATGAGCGCCGAGTCAGGTATGAAGTTTTTATTGCGTGATGCAGCAAACATCTTGGAGGCCGATGCAGTTATCGTAGTGGGTATTCAGTGTGAAAACTCGGAGTGTGGTCTTAACTGTGGCTATTGTGGTTATAAGGGTTGCGCCGAGAAGCCTGCTTGCTCACCATGTGTTATGAATGGCGTCGATGTAGGTATTGCTATAGGTGCTGCATGTTCAAAGATTACTGATTATCGTTTGGATTCACGTGTTATGTTTTCAGCAGGATGGGCAGCTAAGCGTTTGGATGTTTTGAATGGTGCTGATTTGGTTTTTGCAATTCCATTGAGCTCGACATCAAAGAATCCATTCTTCGATCGCAAATCGCCTCGTAAGGAGCAGCCTGCCGAGCAACCAAAACAATAATTTGAAAAGTGTTAGATATTATGGAGAGTAAAAAATCAGTAGTGTCGTCATTCGACGTTGATCATATTACATTAAAAGCAGGCTTATATCTTAGGTCGGTATATACTATAAATGAGCAGTATGCAGTACATTCGTGGGATATGCGTTTCCGAGCTACGATGGATCATGCTCCACTTGGTGCTGAGGAGGTACATACCATCGAACATTTGATGGCATACCATCTGCGTCTTGATGCCGAGATTGGCTCAAGTATTGTGTCATTCTGTCCAATGGGATGTAAGACAGGATTCTATCTTTCAACTATGAACGATGTTTCGGCAGAACAGATTCGTTCAGCATTGGCGCGTGTGTATAAGTGTGTATTTCCTCTCAAGTCTAAAGAGGATATTGTTGGCCTTAATGAGGTGCAGTGTGGTAATCCAGGTCTTTTTGCCATAGAATCAACTAATTTCGCAATGGCACAATATATGCGTGCTTTGTATACTCCTGAGCAAGCAGAGCAGGCGGGTATAGGTTCAATATATAATTGTGTGTGGTAATGAAATATATTGTTGTAGCCCCTACTGAGCGAGAGTATAGAAACATAACACAAGCACTTTCAGATCGTGAGACTGTGAATGAATATACGGTTATTCGTAGCGGTGTGGGTAAAGCATTGGCAGCAGCAAATACGGCTTTGGCAATATCGAGGGCCCATGGTGACGTAGATAGAATAGCTGTAATAGGTTACGCTGCATCAACTATTGGTCGCACTCGAGGTGAGATTATTGCTCCTCGTGTAGCTCGTTATCACGATTGTCGTATTCCTGGTGATTTCGTGCCCGAGCTAACAGGTCCTTATCCACTGTTAGGTCATGACGATGCTGTTGTTTGGACTGGTGATTCATTTGTTGATGCTGAAATCATATCCGAAATAAAGTCTAAGTATGGTTTAAAATCGGGTTTGTTCGATATGGAGGCTACGGCAGTGTGTCAGGTTGCTGAGATGTTTGACCTTCCTATTGTGGTAGTTAAGATGGTGTCGGATGTGCCTGAAGAGGGGGATAATGAACACTCTTATGATGAGTTTGTTGATTCTCATTCCGATTTTGGTGTTTTTATTGATTACTTAGAAACTCTGAAATAAACTATGTATAGTGAATTGGCATATGGCCTATTGTTGCCATTCGCAGGAACTACGCTTGGCGCAGCAATGGTTTTTTTGCTCCGTGATGAACTTTCATCATGGGTACAAAAGCTATTGCTTGGCTTTGCGTCGGGTGTGATGATGGCAGCTTCGGTGTGGTCGTTGCTTATTCCATCAATCAATATGGCTGCCGAACAAGGCGGTGTTGAGTGGGTGCCAGCTGTTGTGGGATTTTTATTGGGAATGTTTTCTCTATTGATATTTGATAGCCTGGTGCCTCATCTTCATTTGGATTCTACCGAGCCCGAGGGCGTTAAATCTAGCCTGGGTCGTTCAACAATGTTGTTTATGGCTGTCACCCTACATAATATCCCCGAGGGTATGGCTGTAGGTGTTGTGTTGGCAGGCGCCATGACTGAAAGTGCAGGTATTACCATGGCGGGAGCTTTGGCTCTATCATTGGGTATCGCTATTCAGAATTTTCCCGAGGGTGCCATTGTGTCAATGCCGCTAAAGCATAGTGTTAAGAGCCGATGGAAGGCTTTTGCTTATGGTGCAGGTTCTGGCGTTGTGGAGCCTTTGGCGGGATTGCTTACGATTCTGATGATTGATTACATACAACCAATTTTGCCATATTTGTTGGCATTTGCTGCAGGTGCAATGATTTATGTTGTAGTTGAGGAACTTATTCCCGAATCGCAAGATGGTCGCCACTCAAATGTGGCGACAATAGGTGTGGCATTTGGTTTTGCCTTGATGATGTTCCTTGATGTAGCTTTGGGTTAGAGGATAGCACGAGTCGAGGATTATACAGCTTGTTGTAAATCATCTTCTTTGCTCAATTCCTGACACAACTCTTTTGCTTGTCTTATTGTATTAATAAAATTGTCGCTCTCGCGGCACGATATGTATGTGCGAGTGTCATATATGTCGGTAATTTCTACGAAATTATCCCATTCAGAGGCGTAGATATTAACTATGTCGAATTCTTTAATATCGAAAAATTTCCCATAGTAGCCGAAGAATCCCGATGCTCCGAAAACTCTTATCATCCATCGCATCTCTTTGTTATCGACTTTGCGCAATGATGCTATCTCGCGTATATCAAATTCTGTGATGTCAGATATGCATTGAATCTCTAACTTGTCGTCCAAAAGTACTATGCGACGAGGAATCGAGAGAATCATAAGAGCAATGAGAGCCAATACGACAGAAATAAACCATGCTGAAAAGAAACCGCCTGTGTATAGGTGGTAGAGTAAAACCGCAATTATAGCTACAACGACAAGGGTTACGGCTGTGTGTATCTTTGTGCGACGGTTGAAATTATAATTAAAACTGCGTTTCATCTTCTATACTTGCTAAAAGTGCTTGGGCAAAGAGCATATCTGTGGGTGTTGTTATCTTTATATTGCTACGCTCTCCCTCGATTAATGTAATTGTGTGACCGGCTGCTTCTACAACCGATGCGTCGTCTGTGAATGAATTGCAGAATGGCTGCTGGTATGCCGCTCGTAGAACGTCGGCATTAAACACTTGAGGGGTGTGTACCATGCGTAGTTGTGAACGATCTATGATGTTCGAAGTGTCGCCATTCATAACTCTGAACGAATCGGCAGGCGCAACAACAGGAATTACGGCTTTATGTTTCTCAGCTTCGAGAATTAATCTGATGATGAGTTTTTTTGTCACTAAAGGCCTAACTCCATCATGTATGGCAATTGTTTTAACGTCAGGATTAAGGGCTTCGATACCATTTTTTACAGAGTGAAAGCGTTCCTTGCCTCCTATTGCTATCTTGTGTTTGGCAATGTCAAAACGGGCAGCAATATTGCGCCACAACTCAATATGCTCATTGGGTAGTACGACAACAATTTCTGATGCTGGTAAAGCTTCACGTATGCGGTTTATGGTATGTCCTAAAATGGGTAAATTACCAAGCATAAGGAACTGTTTTGGTAACGCGCTTCCCATTCTTTGACCTGAGCCTCCAGCAACTATTATAACTCCTATCTCTGCCATATCAGTTTCTTTCCAAATCCAAGAGTATTGTCGGTTAATTTTATCATTTCAGCTTCCAACCGCCAAAGATTCAGGTCGGCAACAGCAGCGTATGGAAAGCGTTTGATATATGTCGCCTTATCACCTTCAATGGCAGGTTTTATGATGCCTGTTATTTGCAGACCTTGGACTTTGCCCACGATGCGTGTTTCCAATACCACTGATGCTGCGACACGATTATTGTTCAACATCATTTGTCCGTGATGAGTTGATGTGTCGGTTGTAAATATAAACGCATTATCCTCTTTATCGAAGGCATAGAAAGCATTGCAACAATATGGAGAACCATCGAGTGTTGCCGTGGCTAGTGTTAATACGTGATGTCTCTTGGCAAATTGCGCTATTTTCTTTTCTGCCTCCATCGAATAGTTGTCTATTTTGTTACTACAAGGGTGTCAGGTTGTGGTAAATTGAGTGAATCAAGTTGTGTGATAATCATATCAGGTGTCGCTTTGCCCTCTAATTCTGCAATAATACGATCACGCACCTGTTCAAAGGCTGCAATATTCTGCTTCTTGATAGGTTCGGCAGGCTCCTGAGGAACTTTTAGAGGGTCAATATTGACTCCATTTTTCCATATGCGGTAATCTAAGTGTGGCCCGGTTGATGTACCCGTGCTACCTACATATCCAATCAAATCACCCTGCTTAACGCGTGAGCCCTGTTTTATACCTTTAGCAAAACCACTTAGGTGAAGGTAGCCTGTCATTAAATTGCCTGCATGCTTGATTTTTAGAGTGTTGCCGCCACCGCCACCCCAGCCTTTGAAGGTAACAACTCCGTCGGCTACGGCGCGTACAGGCGTGCCCTTTGGCGCAGCATAATCAACTCCCAAGTGTGGGCGATAGACACGATGCACAGGGTGTAGGCGTGCGCGCGAAAAGCGAGAACTTATGCGTGAGAATTTGAGCGGAGCTTTCAATAGCTGTTTGCGCAATGAAGCACCATTATATTCCCAATATTGTATTTTGTCATCCTGTTTGAAAGGAATGGCATATATATCTTTGCCTGCATGGTTGAATTTTGCACCCCATACTCGACCAATGCCTACGTGTGTTGTGTCAATGAGTTTTTCGTCGTAAATAACGGTGAAGTGATCCCCCTTTTGTATGCCAAAGAAATCTACTGTCCACTGATATATATCCTCCATCTCGGCAGCCAAAGCGTATGGCAGACTGTCACGCATAATGGCACCCCAAAGCGAAGATTCGATGGTTGCAGAACGCACCTGACGGCGTATAGTCACATCTTTTTCGCCTTTTGTGATTGTTAGAGAATCGTTCTTAAATCCAAAAACAACATACTCAATAACATCTTTTTCGTAAACAAGATAATCGAGTTTGTCACCATTGATTGAGTCTTCGACAATGAATGTTGTATATGGTCGATCTGCACGAATATGGCGCAGAGGGAAGATCTCTTTTGCAGCCTTATCCAATTTATCCACTGTTGCGGCTGATATGCCGTATTTAGCAAGAATTTTTCCCATGGTTTCGCCTTGTTCAACCTTGCTGCTTTGGATAAGATAGTTGTCGGCAACAATGCCATAAATGATTGTTGGCTCAGCCTCATTTCCCTCGGTTGAGTCACTAGCGGAACTATTTTTGCGACATGACGATGACACAAAAATAGCTATTAGTAATATGTAGTATAAAAAGTGTTTCATAATTGACAAAAGTAGTTAAAATTCTCGTAATATAAAGATTAAAATTTGTGTAAATAAAACGAAAAATAAAAAAAAGAGCATTTGGGTTGTTTACTAAAGAATAAATCGTTATCTTTGACAAAATTGTATAGTTATGTTTATAACCGAGCGTTGTTGCAAGGTGTAGTGTTATGAAGATAATTTTTAAATTGGTGTCTTACATATATCGAATGGTGATATCGATTCGCCATTGGATGTTTGATAGTGGACTGCTCAAGAGTGAGAAGTTCAAAACTCCAATTATATGTGTGGGAAACATTACTGTTGGTGGTACGGGTAAGACTCCAACGGCAGAGATGATTATCGATTACATGATGCCATATTATCGCATTGCTCTCTTATCGCGAGGTTATGGTAGGCGAACAAAAGGTTATCGTGAGGTTGATGTCAACTCTTCGTATCGCGATGTCGGGGATGAACCTTTGCAAATTAAGCTAAAGTATCCCGAAACATTGGTTGTCGTTTGCGAGAAACGCGCTGAGGCTATTCATCGTATCGAAGCAGAACATCCTGAAATTAATCTCATTGTTATGGATGATGGTTTTCAGCATCGATATGTTGAACCTCGAATAAATGTTGTTATAGTAGATTCTACTCGCCCATTCTACGAGGATGATTTCTTGCCAGCAGGTACGTTGCGTGATAAGTTAGATTCATTATATAGAGCTCACTACTACATCGTTACTAAGTGCCCTGTGGATATGAACCCTTTGGCACAACGCATGTGGCGCAAGGAGTTGCATAAAATTGCGTATCAGAAGATATATTTTACACGCATAGTTCCCACAACGGCTGTGTCGCCTTTTTATCCTGAAAGTAAACTTAATAAGGGGGATGAGGTCATAGTGATGTCAGGTATCGGTAACCCTAAAGCATTTGTGAAGGGTGTGCGTAAGGAATATAGGGTGGTGGCAAAGATGATTATGCCCGACCATCATACCTACTCGGTTACAGATATTAATAGGCTTATGGCTCTATTCGAGAAATACCCTAATGCGAAGTTGCTGACCACCGAGAAGGATGCTGTTAAATTGCGTCGTAGCCGTAGAGTGCCTCAACTAGTTAGAGAACGATTGTTCTACCAGCCTTTGAAAGTAGAGTTTTTGGCGGGGTCGGATAATGATTTCTTTGGAACACTCAAGGATGATCTTGATGGCAAGGTTCATATCGGTGACTTAACTATTGGAGATGATAATTAGAAATTAAAAAAATTAGAGATATGATAAACAAAGTAATTTTGGTAGGAAACGTGGGTATTGATCCCGAGGTCCGTACTACTGAGTCTGGCGTAAAGGTTGCTCGCTTGCGTTTGGCTACATCGGAACGCTATACAGATAAGCAAAGTGGTGAGAAGAAAGAACTTACCGAGTGGCATACAATCACCTTGTGGCGTGGTTTGGCAGATATTGTGGATCGTTATGTGCATAAGGGTTCTCAACTCTATATCGAGGGTCGTCTGCGTACACGTGAATGGGTAGATAAAGATAATGTGAAGCGTTATACAACAGAGATCTTGGCAGATAATATGCAACTTTTGGGTAGCCGTGGTGATTCTCAGGGTGTTGCGGCTCCTGCATCATCAACTCCTGCACAGCCTGCATACCAGCAGCCAGCGGCACAGCCAGCACAAAGCTCATATCAGCAGCCTGCGTCTATTCCTACGGTGCAGGATGATCCTGATGATTTGCCATTTTAATGGTTGTAGATAGGTAACAAAAAAGACGCTGCAAAGCGTCTTTTTTTGTTCTAAATATTCCCATATTACTCCACCTCTCGTTGAATGCACTCAATGCCTACTCGTTTTAGCAGGTTGAGACCATCCTCGGAGTGGTAATTATCGCAATATACGACACGTTTAATTCCTGCCTGTATGATGAGCTTTGAGCATTCAATACAAGGCGCAGCCGTGATATACAGTGTTGCTCCGTCGCAGTTGTTCGCGCTCTTTGCAACCTTTGTGATGGCGTTTGCCTCGGCGTGCAGAACGTAAGGCTTTGTCTTCCCTGTTACCTCATCCTCACAGATATTCTCAAAACCCGAAGGTGTGCCGTTGTATCCGTCCGAGATAATCATCTTATCCTTCACTATGAGTGCGCCCACCTGACGACGCACGCAGTATGAGTTCTCTGCCCAGATGCGAGCCATACGCAAGTAGCGCAAATCCAGTTGTCGGAGTTTCTCCTCTTCGTATCCCATAATTTACTTATTTATTTCGTCAATAAATACACTCTTTACAGCCTCCAGATAGCCGTAGCCATAGATGTTGCAAGGTTGCAGATAGCTTGTCTCTGTCCACTCGTTCCAGCTATTTATGGTAATCAGCGGAGTGCGCTCTGGGTGCTTGTCTGCGTAAGCTTTAGCCTTGCGAAGTGCATTGGCAAATGCCTCTGGGGTATTGTTCTTCACTACTGCGCTGTGTACAGTGCGGGGGCTGTTATCCCAACCGACGCTGACGTGAGGGTAGTATGTGAAGGTGTAGTCCTTATCAATTCTGTTCCACTCGTTCTCAACATCCTTCATTATCTCGTTGTAGTCGCGATTAACATCGGTAAAGTGTACAAACTGATAGTGTGTTGCACTATCAAAACCGAGCTTGCGAATGAACTCATCTTGTGGGTTGTTGCTCTTGCTTGCATCCAAACCGCTGTAATTCAGATTTATAGACCATATTGCAAACTGCAATTCCAGATCGGGGAACCCAGCCTTGCGAACCTCCTTGCGGAACCACTTCAGAGCATCTATGGTCTCGTCAATGCCGCCCAAGCCGTTAATCAAATTAGGAATGTCATAGACCATAAATACTGGCTTGCCGTCAATCTTGTAGTATTGAGGATGCTTGAAGTATTTTTCGATGTTGCGTTTGCAAATCTTCTCAAACTCCTCACGATCAACCTTGCCCTGCCAGATGACATTATCCTCATTATATCGAGCGAGGCGTGTATCCCACAGGTTGAGCACATCGTGGTTTGCCCACATCAGGTAGAACTGCATCTTCTCAACATTCTTCGCCTTCAGGAAGCCGTTGTTGAGCGTGGTCTCCATAAAGGGACGTCCATCGTACCAATACCAGTCAAAGATAAATACATTCACTCCGTGGTTTGTCGCCTGCTCAATCTCCATCTCCATCACCGAAGGGTCAGCCTCGTTGATATAACCCCACAATGGTTTACGATTCCAATAGTGACCCGGATTACGCTGCTGCATTGTCATCACGGTTTCCCATTCGCCTATACCCATTGGCCAAAATGGTCGCAAGCGCACATCGTCAGATGCGTATGCTGGATATAGAAAGGCTGCAACGTCGTATTTCTTCTGCGTTGTCTCCTGTGCTTTTACCTCAAATGTGCATAGCAGTATGCACACAATGACATAAATTTTTATACACCAGCCTTTCATACCATATTATATATTACAAATTCTTACCGTGGCAGTGCTTGTACTTCTTGCCGCTACCGCAAGGACAAGGATCGTTACGACCAACTTTCTTCTCGACCTTGATTGGAGCTGGTTTCGACTTCTCTGCCTGACCTGCTGCCGCCGCTGCTGCCATACGTGATGCTTGAAGTTTGTTCACATCCACTTTTGCCTGCTGGCGACGCTCCTGCTGAACGCTTTGTGGATTGTTCTCACGTGTAGGAATGTATGATTTATTCAAAATAGCCAATGAATCACGATTAACCTTCTCAAGCATCTTTGCGAAGAGGTTGTATGATTCAAGTTTGTAAATCAACAATGGATCCTTCTGCTCGTAGGTAGCATTTTGTACGCTCTGACGCAACTCGTCCATCTCACGCAAGTGCTCACGCCATGCATCGTCGATAGTGGTGAAAAGAACAATCTTTGAGAATGCCTTGTAAATCTCAGCACCATCGGTATCCTTACAACGCTGCAACTCGACAGGAACGTGGAATCCTAAATGGCCATCTGTTATAGGGAAGTGCATTACGCGGTCCATGTGGTCCTTATTATCCTCATACACAGTCTCCATAGTCTTGCGTACAGTATCAGCTACAGCCTTCTGGCGACGAGCGAACAATGTGCGCATATCTTCCACAATAAGCTCCACAAGTTGTGCATGCTTTGCCGAGTTGTATGTAGCCTCATCAAATGATGGCTGGAGTGCCACTTCGCGAATGAGGTCGTATGCTGCCGATTCATAATCTACACCATCGTGCATCTGAACAAAGGCCTCGGCATAGTCATACATGATATTGTTGAGGTCAATCTCAATCTGCTCACCATAAAGTGCGTGGCGACGACGAGTGTAGATAACCTCACGTTGTGAATTCATCACATCATCGTACTCCAGCAGACGCTTACGTACTCCAAAGTGGTTCTCCTCAACCTTCTTCTGTGCACGCTCGATGGCGTTGGTCATGATTGAAGCCTGAATAACCTCACCTTCCTGAATACCCATTCTATCCATGATTGAAGCTATACGTTCAGAACCAAAAAGACGCATCAAATTATCCTCCAACGATACGAAGAACTGAGATGAGCCTGGGTCACCCTGACGACCAGCACGACCTCTAAGCTGGCGATCTACGCGGCGGCTCTCGTGGCGTTCCGTACCAATGATAGCCAAACCTCCTGCAGCCTTTGCTTCTGGCGAGAGCTTGATATCGGTACCACGACCTGCCATGTTGGTTGCAATGGTAACTTGGCCTGTGCGACCAGCCTCGGCAACAATTTGTGCCTCAAGCTGATGCTGCTTTGCGTTAAGTACATTGTGCTTGATGCCGCGCAACTTAAGCATACGGCTCAAAAGCTCTGAAATTTCTACTGATGTCGTACCCACCAATACAGGGCGCTTAGCCTCAACAAGGCGTACAATCTCCTCAATTACGGCATTGTACTTTTCTCGCATAGTCTTGTAAACCAAATCCTCGCGGTCATCACGAATAACAGGGCGATTAGTTGGAATAACAACAACGTCGAGTTTGTAGATGTTCCAAAACTCTGATGCCTCGGTTTCGGCTGTACCTGTCATACCTGCCAGTTTGTGGTACATACGAAAATAGTTCTGCAATGTGATTGTTGCAAAAGTCTGAGTAGCAGCTTCAACCTTTACACGCTCCTTGGCCTCGATTGCCTGGTGTAGACCATCTGAGTAGCGACGACCATCGAGAATACGACCTGTTTGCTCATCGACAATCTTTACTTTGTTGTCCATAACAACATACTCCACATCCTTCTCGAACATTGAGTATGCCTTCAAAAGCTGATTTACAGTGTGTACACGTTCCGATTTTATTGAGTAGTCGTTGATAATCTCATCCTTCTTCTGTGCCTTTTCCTCGGCTGAAAGATCACACTTCTCGAGTTCCGCTACCTCTGTTCCGATATCTGGCAACACGAAGAACTTATCCTCCTTGAAGTACTTCGACAATACCTCATGACCCTTGTCTGTAAGCTCCACTGAGTTCATCTTCTCGTCGATTATGAAGTAGAGCTCATCGGTAATCTCTGGCATGCGACGGTTGTTGTCCTGCATGTAGATGTTCTCGGTTTTCTGGAACTGAACTTTGATACCCTGCTCAGATAGGAACTTGATGATTGGCTTATACTTTGGCAATCCCTTGTGTGCACGATAGAGCAATACGCCACCCTCCTCGGGTTTACCCTCGGCGAAGAGACGACGTGCTTCGGCAACAAGCGATGTTACGAAGTTTTTCTGTAGGCTGTAAAGATGTTCGATTGAAGGACGATACTCCTCAAACATCTGATCATCACCCTTTGGGACGGGGCCTGAGATAATAAGTGGAGTACGAGCATCGTCAATCAATACTGAGTCCACCTCGTCAACAATGGCGTAGTGATGTTTGCGCTGCACCAAATCCTTTGGTGATGATGCCATATTGTCACGCAAGTAGTCGAAACCATACTCGTTGTTAGTACCGAAGGTGATATCTGCGAGGTATGCCTTGCGACGAGCCTCAGAGTTTGGCTGGTGCTTGTCAATACAATCAACCGATAGACCGTGGAACTCATACATAGGACCCATCCACTCGGAGTCACGACGTGCCAAGTAGTCATTCACAGTAACCACGTGAACACCCTTGCGAGCCAATGCGTTCAAAAAAACAGGTAAGGTAGCGACCAATGTCTTACCCTCACCAGTAGCCATCTCGGCAATCTTACCCTTGTGTAGTACTACACCACCGAAGAGCTGCACATCGTAATGCACCATCTCCCACTTAAGGTCATTGCCTGCCGCAGTCCAGTGGGTAGCATAGATAGCCTTGTCGCCTTCGATGGTTACAAAGTCTTTACTTGCAGCTAAGTTGCGGTCGAAATCAGTTGCTGTAACCTCAACTACCTCATTCTCGGTAAAACGACGGGCAGTATCCTTCATGATGGCAAATGCCTCAGGAAGAATCTCATCCAACTGCTGCTCAATCTTTTCGTCAATACGTTTCTCGGTGGTCTTAATATCTTTTGAAATCTTCTCTTTTTCAGCAAGAGATGTCTCTGAAAACTCAAGTTTAGCCTTCTGCTCAACGATATGAGCCTCGTCAGAGGCGATGAAATCGGCAATCTGCTTCATTAGGGCAGTACTACGAGCACGCAACTCATCGTTCGAAAGTTTCTCGATAGATGGGTATATCTCCTTGATTTTGTTTACATAAGGCTCTATCTGCTTACGGTCTTTGTCGGCCTTTGAACCAAAAAAGAGTTTAATAATGTTACTTAATATATCCATAATTATCTTTGTTTTTCTTTTTATTATGTATAAAGCACGAAATAAATCCTACAAATGTAGTAATTTCTTTTTTTATACCCAAATATTTGGCTTATAGCTAATTGTTTTGAGCGTAAATAACCACTTTTATATCTTATTTCAGCAATGAATATTGCTATTATCTCTTGGAAAAGTGTATTTTGCTTTTGCCGAGGGCCTTTGATGTCGAGAGGGCAATACCTCTGTTTCCATGTTTGTCAACAGCGCAATAGAAATGATATACTACGCCTTTGTGTTTCACTACGCATGGTTTGTGTGCATATTGGGCATCAAACTCTTCTGAAGGCTGAATGAGAGGTTGGCCTTGCCAATCGGTCCAGTTTACAAGGTCATATGAGCAGGCGAATGAGTCCCATGCCCGACCAGACTGCTCCTTATCCCAGCCGAAGCCGAAGTAGAACATCACCCATAGCTTGCCCATTCGTTGTATATAGGCATCACCTGTAATGCCGCGATGATGGTCAAGTACGGGATTAGAGCCGAGTCGTGTCCAGTTTACCATATCATCGCTAACAGCCATTCCAATACGCTCGGCATTGCCTTTTGCATTGTAGTACATCACGAATTGGTGTCCGCTTAACTTTTTCTTGTCCTCAATCACCGAACTCTTGTAAATGACATTGTTATCCCACCAATTGGCATCTTTGTCTTTGGGCGAGAGAACAGGTTTTTCTATACGACTCCACTCCTTTGCAGTGGTAGGCTCCTCGCGATTGTAGGCCATTCCTACAGCCAATGTGCCACTTTCGTAGCCTCGACTACTACCGCCAAGATAGCTCATCCAATAGCGGTCAGCATAACGTTTAATCTTGTATGATCCGCCCCATTTAGTATCCACCAACGAGAGATATCCTGCCTTTTGGTTGCTATCCCAATCAGTGTCAGCGGTGAAGCTCATTACTTTGCCTGCAGTTTCCCACTCCAAAAGGTTTTTGCTTGTAGCCATCCAGGTTTCATAACCACGTCCGTCGAAGATGATGTAGTACATATACCAGGTGTTGCCTTTGCGGAAGATGCTGGGGCTGTCGGTCATCTTACCTTCAGGTGCGGTTATTACCAAACCATATTTGTGAGATGTTTTGATCTTGTGGAATACCTCCTCCATAGTATGTTGTGGCACAGAGGTTTGTGCAGTAGCTGAAATAGCAATGAAGAGCACAGCAACTATTGTGATAGTGTGCTTGAAATTTTTCACTCCCATAGTAGTTAGCTTATAAGTTGTTTTCTTGACTATACTCACTGTCGTGTTTCATATTGCTTAATATATGTCGTCCGACGGGACACTCCTCGCATCGCTGATGGCGACAATATTCAAATGATAGTTGTAGCAATGCTTGTGAATCAAATGCTGTTTGAGCCAAAGGCCCATAACTCCTCCATTGTGCTATGATTGAGTTATTTTCAGCAGGAAGGTCCTCAAGGAGTGATATAGCTCTGCCACGTAGAATGTCGTTATTGATGTAATCACCATAGGAATATTGCATTTGAGCGACCAAGTTGATGGCCAATAAATCGCTTTTTGTTTGACCTATACGTTTTGCTACTGTGCGTTGTGTTTTCGATGCGGGGGTGTAGTGCTTACTCCAATAAGGTAGAGTCTCACAGCTGAAGAGACGGAATATATCCTCCCTCGACCGACAGGAGAGCATCCTATCCATGATGTCATTTGTATGCGTTAGCAGGGTTGCTATCTGCGAAAGACGAAGAATAGGGTGGTTGTTAGGGTATATTTTTGTTAGTTTCCACTCTTTGGCACTCATCGCTTGTATAGAGTACTTTGTGGAAAGATACGAGAAGTTGCGTTTTAAATTGAGTATGTATTCGTCGTGAGGGTATATCTCCAAAAGTCCCGATGCACCTATAAGCATAGCCTCGATATTCGGGGGTGACATCTTTTCGCGTAGAATTGCCGCATAAGAGACTCGATGTGCCAATGTGTTGAAGGGTTCTTTATTATCCATGCCGCCCATCGTGCGCAGGAGCATGATATAAAACGTCTGTTGCCAATTTTGATTGCTTTCGATAAATATTTGCTTTATATCTTCAAATTTGCGTTTTAGACGTTCGAATTCCAATGTATTGTAAATGGTTAGACGACGTAGAGTACCTATACGATAAAGATAAGCTCCACACCCGAAGTGTGAAGCTCCAGCTTTTAGACGATTAATATGTCGTTGCAACTCATTCATCTATTGTATATTTAAATATTGATAACACACTATAGCAGGTTGAGTTCCAATAGTGCCTCTTCACTCATCATGCTTCTATCCCAAGGCGGTTCAAAGGTTAGTATTATATTTACCTTTTCAACCCCATTGACCTTTTTTACTTGAGTATTAATGTCCTCAATCAATATATCAGCCATAGGACAATTTGGGGCTGTGAGAGTCATGCGTATGTTAGCTACGCATTCGGGGTCGAAATCAATTTCGTAGATAAGTCCCAAATCGTAAATGTTGACAGGTATTTCAGGGTCATATATATTTTTGAGCGTCATGACAATGTCATGTTCTACCTGTAGTATCTCTTCTGGTGTCATACAATTCTGTGTTATTGACGTGAGCCAAGTGCTAGTGCATACATCTTCATCTGTTTAATCATAGCGACCAATCCATTGCTACGTGTTGGCGAGAGATTCTCCCCCAGGCCTATTGCATCAATGAAGTATAAATCAAGGTCGATAATCTCTTGTGGTGTGCGACCATTCATGACGCGAACAAGTAGTGCTATAATTCCTTTTGTTATAATTGCGTCGCTGTCAGCTGAATAGAATATCTTTCCATCTTCGATATGGGCATCTACCCATACTCTTGATTGGCATCCTTTAATAACATATTGCTCTGTGCGATGCTCATTTGCTATTGCAGGCAGAGTATCACTTAATTCGATTAAATAATCATATTTATCCAACCACTCATCGAAGACTGAAAACTCTTCGATAATAGTATCTTGAATGTTGTCTTTCATTATATTGTTAATTAAATATTGTTAAAGCATCACCTTCTGCTGCTGAAGGCGGGTTAATGCCAAGTATCAGTGCTTGTGTGGCAGCAAGTGATGTCATGTTGACTTTTTCTGTATGCTTGTTAGCATTTAAGCCTGCGCCATATATTAATAAAGGTACTTGTGTGTCGTAGTTATACATTGTACCCGACCAAGAACGCACATTCTCAATTTCGGGAATCCATCCGGGCATTAGGTTGATGATAACATCGCCCGAGCGTCGAGGGTAAAAACCATTTTGTACTTTACGACCATAACCACTTCCGAAGTAGCTACTGCGAAGGGCCTCTGCGGATAAAGCATGTGCTACACCTCGCATTTGCATAACGAATGTCGCAACATCATATTGTACATCAGCAATAGATAATCCTTTTTCGTAAATCAGATTGTGGTTAAGGTAGATAGCATTATCTACAATACCTAATACCCATTCTCCATTACCATGCAATGAGCCAATGAATGCGTTTGTTATCACCTCTGCTTGACGAACATTGAAACGACCTTGCTCTTTACCTGGAGTGTTATACGATGGACTTGTGCCATGGTCTGAGGTGAGGGTTATGACTACATCGCGTGCATCTGTCACCTGTGCTAATACGAATGTTAGGAAATCATCCAAATCTCGGTCCAGACGATAAAGCATATCTTCATATTCTAACGATTCGGTACCATAACGAGAACTTATAAAACGAGGAGTATCCAATACGATATTAAGGATGTCAACATCTTCATCTCCACCCATGCTGTTTTTAGCAATCATTTGTTTTGCAAACGATAGAACAGCTGTGTTTCCCGCAGGAGAGTAGCACATTTGTTCATAAACATCTACAACATTACTCTTTAAGACGAGGGTTTCGTTTTGGATATAATGGAGCTCTTTATTGTTGCTTTTCAATTCTTCCATGCAAACTATTTGAGAATTTATATAGTTGTCACCTTTAAGTAGGGGTGTCCACTTTTTGGTAATAAATTCTCCGTTAATATCATTGCGGTTGTATTCAGCAATCCATTTGTCGAGATCCTGACCATAATACGATGTTGTAGTCCACGCTGACTTAAGAGTCTCCATCCAATAGGCTTTTCCTGCATGGCCAGTCATAATAATTGCCGACAATGGCTCAATGGCGATAGTGCGTATTATACTTTTGTTGTTGTGCTCGACAACAGCGTCACTTAATGTTTGAGCAGACAACTGTCGTGGTGAGTATTTACCTGAACCTGCGCTGAAATTTACACTATACTCTTTGTCATCATGTATAACAGACACCTTTCTATTGCTAACATAATCAAACCAGCTGTCAGCTACGACACCATGTATGGAAGGCATTGCTCCGGTAGATATCGTAGCAAGTGATACGGGTGTGGTAGTCTGCATGTAGTCGTATGCTGCATTTGTAAACCATACGCCCTCGTTGCGAAGTTTATTAAATCCTCCATTCGAGAAGTTGTTACTGTAACGTGTGAGGTCGTTTGCATGCATTGAACTCACGACAATATTTACCATCAGGCGAGGTTTTGACGTCTGAGCATAGCCGCATATAGAATAGGCGATTGATAATGCTATGGTTATGGCGGTATATAGAATAGCTTTTTTCATAAAATTCCTTTTAGTGGCTGTAAAATTACTACAAATTTTATAAATGTATGCAAAAGTGAGATTTTTCCTCTTCGAAATTTATGTGAGGATGTTGGCCTTGTAATTGCTCAATTATAGCAAGTTGTGCACGACAAAAACGTTTGTGTGCCTCGGAATTGGAATTAAAAGGCCTATGCTGCATAGCTTGCTGCAACTTTGATATTTGTTGCATGGTGGTGTGAGTCGCATTGTTGATTGCCACCTTGGTGAAACGTTGCCATATATACTCTATCGCAACTCGGGATGGATGTATCATGTCGTCATCATAGAACCGATAGTCACGCAACTCGTCGTTCATGATTTCGAATGATGGAAAATAGCAGGCGTTTGGAAATAGTTTTAATAACTCGGCTATAGCTAAACGCAATGTGGCTTTGCTTAAAGAGTTTTGTTCCAGCCCATCGCTCAGGTGACGTATGGGGCTTACGGTAAAGATTACCTGCTTATCTTTAAGGTGGGAAGCAAGTATGTTACTCCAACTTTTTACAATATCATCAATTGTTAGAAGTTCGCGATTAAATAATTTGTGGGGCTGTTTATGACAATTGGCGACAACTTCTCTGCTTTGGCAATGACGATACACCCATGCTGTGCCGAATGTTATTATAATGGTATCTGCATTTTTCAATGCCTCTGCGCCGTTGATTAAGGCTTGATGCATGGCGGCTATAGCTTGCTCGCGATTTGTCGATGAGAATGATGAGTGGAAATCGTAATGAAACCATAACTCACCATCGTGATTCATCTCTGCTGTGGATATCTCAATTTTTGTGGCTAAACGATTGATTGTATTTGCAATGGATTCGGGATTAAACAAAATCCCTGTAGGTGATGCTACGATGTTGAATTTCGCATCACGTAATCTCATTGCAATGTTGCTGGCAAAACATGACCCAAGCGATAATATGTGGCTTGAGTAATCAATCTGCTTTGGTAGCGGGTCAATATCTATGTGTGTAAAAAAATTCATTATGCAGTTATAATTCGCTGAGTTCCAACCAACGCATCTCTTTTGTATCTAATTCATTAATTATTTGAGCTATTCGAGCCGATGCCGCTGTTAGCTCCTCATGATTGAGCGAATTTAATCCAAGTTGTTCTTCCAGCTGGTGTTGTTCTGCTTCCAGTTGGGCAATATCTTTCTCTAATTGTTCTAATTCGCGTTGTTCTTTGAACGATAGTTTGCGTCGAGCAGGTGTTGAAGATTGTATCGGTTTGGTGGTTTTTGCGCTCTTTTCTGCTTCAATCTTTTGTTGTCGAGCCTCTTCGGCCTCTTGTTCCTTTATGTATTCACGATATTCGCTATATTGACCAACGAAATCCTTTACATTGCCACCTTCGCGGAAAATAAATAGGTGATCAACAGTCTTGTCAAGGAAGTATCGGTCGTGTGATACGATGAGCAAGCAACCCTTAAACGAGAGCAGATACTCCTCCAACACATTTAATGTTAGAATATCCAAGTCGTTGGTTGGCTCATCAAGAATCAGGAAGTTTGGGTTGCGCATTAATATCGTCAATAAATATAGGCGACGCTGCTCTCCGCCACTTAAAATCTCTATGCGTTTATTGAGAGCTTCTTGGGGAAAGAGAAATTGGTAGAGTAAACTTGTAACCGATATTTTGTGCCCATCAGAGGTTTCGACAGTCTCTGCTATGTCGCGCACTATGTCTAAAACAGTTTGCCCAGGTTTAAAGTTGATCCCATCTTGTCGATAATAACCAATGCGTATGGTTTCTCCGCGTTCAATGATTCCTTTTTCAGGTGTTAGATTGCCCGTCATGAGGTTCAAGAAAGTACTCTTGCCGACACCATTTTTGCCCACGATACCTATGCGTTCGTAGCGAGAAAACTTGTACGAGAAACTGTTTAGCATACATCTATCTCCAAAGTGCAGAGTCACATCGTTGCAGTCGATAATCTTGCCACCCAAACGAGAAGTGGCAACATCGATTGACATGTTGCGTTGCGATAGGTTTACTGCGGCCTTGTCTTTCAGGTCGTAAAAGGCATTTACGCGATAACGAGCCTTGCCTGTACGAGCTTGTGGCGTACTTCGTATCCACTCCAACTCACGACGTAATAGGTTGCGAGCCTTGTCTATGTTGGCTTGCATATTATTGTATCGCTCCTCGCGTTTTGCGAGAAATGTTGAGTAGTTGGCCTTATATGAAAACAGTTCACCTCGATCCAATTCGAATATCGTGTTACACACTCTATCTAGGAAATAACGGTCATGAGTGACCATGAGAAGTGTGCAACGTGACTTTTGAAGATGGCTCTCGAGGTATTCAATGATGTCAATATCGAGATGGTTTGTAGGCTCGTCCATGACGAGGAAGTCGGCATCTTGTAGCAGCATTAAAGCTATGGCTGCACGTTTGGCTTCTCCACCCGATAATTCCCCCATAGGTTGGTCAAGGCGAGATAGCTTTAACGATGACAATACTTGCTTTACACGTTGTTCGGCATTCCATCCATCTACAGCATCCATTGCAGTCATAGCTTGGGATATGCTTTTTTCATCCCCTGAAGCTAAAGCTTTTTCATAGTTGCGTATGACATCGTAGGTCTTTCCCAAGCGAGAATACACTTCGTCGAAAAGGGTGCTTGACGGATTAAATTCACAGGTTTGGTCCAAAAATGCCACTTTGATATCCTTCATGAATTTAATTTCGCCGCCGCGATCTGAAGAGTCTACGCCAGCGAGAATCTTCAGCAAGGAACTCTTGCCTGTGCCATTAGGAGCAATAAGAGCAATCTTATCACCCTCGTTTATATTGAAGCTGATGTTGCGAAAAAGTACTTTGTCGCCATATGACTTACTAATGTTCTCTACTTGAAGGAAACTTGCCATGAGTGGATCTTAATATTTTCTGTTTTGCTCTATTTTTTGCAATGTGTGTTTAACTTGCTTAACCTTTTTAGGGGTAAAATTTTTACGCACGGCATTTTGTGCTGCCATCTGACAATATGCCGCAGTGATTGGGGTTACGGCAATCATACCCTTATTAATAAATAAGGTGTTGCCTTTCATTGATATCTTAGTGAATGGAGCTATGAGCTCTTCATACCATACGCAAGCCAATGCGTAACGACCTGCGCCAAATCCCATGTGATAGCCATCGCGTGTTAGGTCGTGAGGATAGTTGTTTATTGCAGACATCCTTAAAGATTGTATAGCTGTGCCGGCGGGTATGATGATTTCAATCTCGGGGTGTGCTTTGATGGCTTGCTGTGTGGCATTGTATATAGCCTCCAACATTTTTTGAGAGTTACTCTCGTAATTTCGAAACTCTCCATGCTTGCTATTGGAACTGTATGACCAAGTCATATGCCAAGCTATGCGAGCCGATGGTTGTAATTCTTTGATGATTTGTATTAATTCGCCCAAGTAAGGTTCATAGCTATCGTATAATCCCGACTGCCCCGATTGCTGCTGTAGGGTTATTATATCCCACTTGCCTAAAGATAATGCAAATCTAAGCGAGACCTTTGCTTGGGACTCTACCCAGCGATTCCCCCCAGCTTCGGAACGATTGAGTATATAGGCATCCTCTTGCTCGTTGAAGAGTGTGAGATGCTGTTTTAAAGAGCATCCACCTACGTATAAACGAGCTACCTCAACATTCTTGACATTTAGATTGTCGAGAAGCGCAGGAAGGTATTCCATACCGTCATCCGAGAAACTATTCCCGATAGCCAATATGCGTAATGTGTTATCGCTTGATGATTGAGCCCAGATAGTCGAGTTATACGTTATAAGGCATATAACGAACCCCAAAATCAAAAGTCGTTTCATTATCGGTTACTAATAAAAGTTGTCGTACATTGATTGACTCTTGTCGTACTTCAAGTCTTGCAATGAGGCTGCTTTTACGCCAATATGGAAACTCCAACTCTTGTAGTGTCCAAACGGAATCCACGAGAATGACATCTGCCAGCAGTGCAAATCACGTGCGATGTTGATTGACGTTGCTGAAAGTTTACCACTCGATATATCGAAACCTCCCGAGATGGTTGCTCCCATTTTTTTCGAGAAGGTCAAGCTACCATTAAAGCCGAGGGTTTGGGTAATGTTACGTTTTGTACCCGTTGTACCGTTGTTTACGTAACTTAGGTTGTAATTTATGTTATAATTAAATCCTAAGTTCCATGGCAACGAGAAGTCGTAATATGTTTGAGCCATATATCGTCTTCGCAGAGTAGGGTCCATTCGACCGTATGGGTCATAGAATGGGTTGGTGTATTCTGGTGGAATACTATTGATGTCGTTTATGGCCGGAGTAGAGCTGTCTCGAGACTTAAACGAGTATCCAAAACTCCAACCAGTATTAACAATGCGACCCAAATTACCTCTGCGCCATGTGAGTTTGTCGTAACGCTTACCCTGTGGTGTAACCTCATAAGGGTCGAGTGTGGCGCGAAGGTTAATTCCGAATTTCTTGGATACTGATGAACGTAATGATAAGCTGATTGTTGACAATTTCATTGAGTCGGCAAGGAAATTGTATGAACCGCCGATTCCCAAATCGTCAATTAGCTTTACCTTCTTAACGCCAGTCGTATCACGCTTGCTTAAGACCTTCATCTCGAGGCTTTGTGATAGCGAGAATGACATTGACATACTTTCGCTTGTTGGAGGAACGCCGTATGCATTATCTTGATAAGGAGAATACGTCATAGCTCGTCCCGTAGAATCGCTCTGGATGGTCTGGTAGAAGCCATACTTTTGATTTCCGAAGTTAGGCGAATATGAGAAGTTAACTTGAGGATTGATAGTATGACGTATGGCTTGAATCTTCATATCCTTGTATTTCTCCTTTACCTGCCACATTCCATAAAGCGTGGTGGACATGGAAACTCCAGCATTGTAATTGTATAAACGATAGAATCCGTATTCTGGGTCAAGAGTCTTAACTGTGTTTGTCTCTGAATCCCACTCGCGCTCAACTTTTTTGAAGTACCAACGTTCTGTATAGTTGGCGTTGGGGGTAATGTTAAGATGGTTCAATATACTGAAAGATGCTTGTACGGGTATAGTGTGTTGAATACCGTTGCGCATCTTATTGAGCGATTCGCGAGTAAAAATGTCATTCTCTTTTGCCGATACAGAGTTTGTCATCTTGGCCGAGTAGCTCATTGATATCTTTTCATACCAACGATCCTTACCCATCTTTAATTTGCGTTTCAAAGGGAAGAATTTTGAAACGTTAAAAGATACATTTGGCAAGGTTGCCGATATTGCCTGTGTCTGCGAGTTCTGAGAAACCGCCATGTTCATAGATAATGAAAATGGAGTGCCTGCCCAATTCTTTGAATAAGAGATTGAAGAGTTGGTCTGTGTGGCAAGCATGTCGTTCAGGTTGGTAGCCGAATAGCGGCTGTAACCGCTCGATGATAAATTCACCGAAGCCGAGAATGTCGAGCCAGGATTAGCCTTAGGGTCTTGAGAATGTGTCCACTGTAGGCGGAAGTTGTTTTGTTTGATGAAATCGGGGTCGCCCTTATCACCTGTGCGTATGCTCGAGTAGTTGAAGTTCAAATTGCCCGAATATTTGTACTTCTTGATGTATCGCGATACAGCTTGTGCTTCCCATGAACCGAGTGTGTAAAAACCACCTGTGAGCGTAAGGTCCATGTATTGGCTTATGGTGAAATAGTAACCCAATCCTCGCATGTAGAAACCACGACGAGCCTCCTCACCATATGATGGCATCAGGATACCCGACTTGGGGCCAGAGCTTAGAGGGAAGAAACCCTCAGGAAGACCCAAGAATGGAATATGAACATCCTCGATAACCAAGTGGCCAGGGCCCATGATAACTTTACCATTTTTGCCAGTCTTAACCTTTGCTTTTGACATCCAATAGTAGAAGTGTGGTGCCTCGGTTTGATCACATGTTGTATACATACCTTCGCCAATGTTGATGGTGTTATCTTCCATGCGCTTTACGGCATGTCCTACAAGCCATCCATCACCTTGTTGTGTCGCAATGTTTTTAATCTTGGCGCGCTGCGATTCGATGTTGTATTTGATGGTATCCATGTTGAGGGTACTTCCTCCTTGGGTAAATTCCGGACGAGTAACCACGGTTTCAACTCCGGTTGAATCGGTCTTTCCAAAGGCGTAAATCTCCTTATTGTCGAGGTCTATATTCATGAAGTCGGCCTTGAGCTGCATGTTGCCATACGTTACCTCGCCCTTCTCGTAGAGGTGTACGGTGTTGTTGCGTAAGTCATAATGCAATGAGTCTGCCGCTCTACCTGAGATTACTTGTTCCAATCCCGTTCCTTTACCCGAAGAGCGTTGGCGTGCGGCGATGCTATCGGCCAATGCTGCTAACAATGTATCTGCATCAATAGTTGCGATGGTCGAATCGGGCTTGGGTCCAATTTCGGTATTTGCAGTCTGTCTTCTTGTTCTCTGTCTCTTTTGTGTGGTATCTTGTAATGCGATTTCAGGCAGAGTTGAAATGCTTGGAGCAAGCCACGACGGTGCTGAGCCGATTACGACTTGCACAAATAGCAGTATAACTGCTACAGAAAGGAGATATTTAATTCTAAATTTGTCCAAAATATCAATATTTTTTTGTACCTTTGCCGACAAGTCGGCAAAACCGCTCTAAATAGAACTCGTGGTCTCTTTTGTTGTGGTTTTTTAACTGACAAATATAGCGTTTTTTTATGGAATAACGCTAAAAATTGAGAGTTTTTATGAAACATGCAGTTGGGTTTTTGTTTATTCTCCTCGTGACGTTTTTTGCAACAACGAATATTGTTGCTCAAAATACGTCGCCAGGAGTGAAGGTTATTGTGATAGATGCTGGTCATGGAGGCATCTTCCCAGGTGCTGTATATGGCAAGGTTAAGGAGAAAGATTTAAATCTGAAAGTGGCCTTGAAATTGGGTGCTTTGATAGAGAGCGAATTGCCCAATGTGAAGGTTGTATATACTCGAAAAACCGATGTGGCATTGGGTAAAACCCTGAATGATGATTTGACTGCTCGTGCAAATATTGCAAATCGAGCTGGTGGCGATTTCTTTATTTCAATCCATGCAAATGCTGCGCCCAAAGCAACATCAGTATATGGCGCTGAGACTATCATAATGGGCGAGAGTGAAAAAGAGACCCGTTACAATGAGAATGCTCTATACAATAATAACCGTGATGAGCTGATTGATATGTCGGATGAAAACACCGCTGCAATGGTGAGGGCGTATATACAGAATCTGCAATTCACCTATGGCGAGTATAGTGAAATGATGGCTCGAATCATGCAGGCTCATTATGCTAAGGGAGGGCGTAATGCTCGTCGTGTGAATCGTCAGCTCTTGAAGGTTTTGTATGCTACCGATATGCCAAGCGTGCTTACCGAGATAGGTTTTATGAGTAATGCCAAGGAGCTTGCTTATATGAATTCCGAGAAGGGTCAGCGAGAACTGGCCAGAATGTTATGTGATGCGGTAAAGGAGTATGTGAGTCACATAAACAAACTCTCCGGGAGTGTGGTGATTGCCGAAGATGATGATCTAAAGGAGGTTGAGGTTGAAAAGACCTCTATGCAAGGTGTTAAGGAAAAGGAAAAGTCTGATGTTAAACCTGTATCGACAGTACGAAAGGTGAACGAAGGTTATGCAATTCAGGTTTTAGCATCGGATAAGAAAATAAGCCTAAATGATAGTCAGTTTAAAAACTATCGGGGAAAGGTTAAATGCTATGTTGGAACTGGCACTTTGAAGTATAAATATTGTTTTGGAGAGTATGCTTCCCGAGAAGAGGCGCAACGCAACTTGTCAACGCTTAGGAGTGTATTTAGTGGGGCATTTGTTGTTCATTTTCAAGGCGATAAGATTGTTAAGTAGAAAAAATACATAGATATGAAAAGAGAAATTAAAGTTGGATTATTTGCTGTTGCGGTACTGATTTTGGGTTGGGGTGTTATCAAATACCTAAAAGGTATCGATGTTTTTAGCAAAAACAATGTTTATTATGCTAACTATGACCAGGTTGGAGGTATCCAACCAGCTTCGCATGTGATGATTTATGGTGTGAAAGTCGGCACTGTTACTAATGTAACTCTCAATACTGACCCAACTAAAGGTGTTGAAGTGGAGATGACTATTGATAAGCAATATCAGATTCCCGTAGATTCAAAGGCAAAGATTTTTAGCGATGGATTAATGGGTGGAAAGGCTGTTGAGATTGTTTATGGAACTGCTACTGAGATGATTCCTAATGAAGGTACGCTGCAGACTGAAAAGAGTGTCGATCTGATGGAATTAGCTGGTTCTGAGATGGAGGGTCTGATAACCAAGGTTACGGTGATAATGGATAATTTAACTCAAACGCTTGAAAGTGTCAATACATTGATGGCGCAGAACACCGAGAATATAACCAGTATAGTGTCAAATGTTGATGGACTGACAGGTAATGCCAATGCTATGTTTGCTCAGGAACGCGCACACCTGGAGGAGGCTTTGGAGTCGTTGAGTAAGTTCTCAAAGAGTCTTGGTGATAACTCCGAGCAGATTGAGTCAATCATTGGTAATTTAAATACATTCTCAACACAATTAGCTCAGTCAAAACTTGTTGCCGAGGTTGAGAGTGCTGTGACTAAGCTGAACGAGGTGTTGTCTGCCGTTAATGATAAAGATGGTAGCGTGGGTAAGTTGCTTAGTGATGGTGAGTTGTATGAGAATCTTACAGAGGCAAGCGATAATTTGTCGGTGCTTTTGGCTGATTTGAAAGAGAATCCATATCGCTATATAAATGTTTCTGTCTTTGGTAGTAATCCCTATAAGAAGGTGGAGAGAGCCAAGGCAAAAGCCGAAAAGAATGCTATCAAACGAGCTGATGAGGCTGCGGCAAAAGAGGCAAAAAATGCTCAATAATTTATCGTAAGAGATGATTTATCCAGCAAATTTTGAACAAAAGATAGGCTTCGACCGACTGCGTGAGCAGGTGGTGGAGTTATGTAGTATGCGTGCGGCACGAGATATAATTCGTGCTGAGAAATTCTCTACATCGCGTCGCGAAATCGAATTTCGTCAAGAGATTGCTGACGAGATGCGTGTGCTACTTATGCTCGATGTGGATGCCCCACGTGATGAATTTCCCGATGTGGATGGTATCTTGTCAAAGATATCTGTCGAGGGCGCATTTCTTACAGCCGAGGAGCTTGTTATCTTGCGTCAAGCATTGACTGCGGTGGGGAACATGGTCGGTTTTATTACTAGCCGAGGTAAAGGACAGTATCCTCGTTTGAGTGACCGTAGTGAGAGAGTATGTATATTCCCCGATATTATACGTCGCATTAATCAACTTGTAGATGACGAGGGGTATATTCGTGATGGAGCCTCGTCGGAGTTGGTGCAGTTGCGACGTGCAATACGTGAACACGAAGGTCAGGTGTCCAAACGTTTGCAGCAAGTTCTAAATAATGCCAAGCGTGCGGGTATTGTTGATGCCGAGGCAATGATTTCAATCCGTGATGGTCGCGCGGTGATACCTGTGTCGGCCGCAAATAAACGCAAGCTAAATGGTTTTATACATGATGAGTCAGCCACGGGAAAAACATTTTATGTTGAGCCAGTTGAGGTAGTTGAACTTAATAATCAGCTCAAAGAGTTGGAGTATGCCGAGCGCCGTGAGATTGTACGTTTGCTGACTGAGTTCACAGAAGAAATACGTCCTGATGCCGAGCCTATAGCTGTTGCTGGTGAATATTTGGCAGATATTGATGCAGTCAGAGCAAAAGCTCGTTGGGCCATTGACAATGGCGCAGGCAAACCTATAGTTTCGGATGATGGCCGTATGGTTCTGCGTCATGCTTTTCATCCCTTATTGGCACAGACACTCAAGCGCGAAAATAAGATTGTTGTTCCGCTTGATATGCAACTCGATCGAGAGAAGCATATATTGGTTATTTCGGGTCCTAACGCCGGAGGTAAGTCGGTGTGTCTGAAGACAACGGGTATTGTGCAGTATATGTTCCAATGTGGATTTCCCGTAACTGCTGGCCAGATGAGCGAATTGCCCATCTTTGAAAGTATTTGTATTGATATAGGTGATGAGCAATCGATGGATAATGACCTTTCGACCTATTCATCACATTTGCTCAATATGAAGAATATGTTGCAGGCTGCATCGTCAAAGACACTTGTACTTATCGATGAGTTTGGTTCTGGAACCGAACCTGTGATTGGAGGTGCAATAGCCGAGGCTATTCTTGATAGATTGCTGGAAAAGGGGTGTTATGGAGTGATAACTACCCACTATTCAAATATTAAATATTACGCTACTTCGACTGAGGGGATTGCCAATGGTGCAATGATGTTTGATGTGCAGAATATATGTCCTCTGTTCCAACTTGAGCAAGGCAAGCCAGGTAGTTCTTTTGCGGTGGAGATAGCTCGCAAGATAGGTTTGCCCGAGGATATTATACGTGTCGCAAGCGAAAAGGCGGGTAGTGACCATATAAATCTTGAGCGTCAGTTGCGTGAGATTGCTCGTGATCGCAGATATTGGTCACAGAAACGTGACCGCATACGTCAGACAGACCGTAAGGTTGAGGAGTTGGAGATAACTTATGAGCAACAGTTGGCTCGTATTAAGGAGGAACGTAAGGAGATTATTTTAAAGGCCAAGGAGGAGGCACAACGTCTTATTGCCGATGCTAACCGCCATATTGAAAATACAATCCGTACAATCAAGGAGGCTCAGGCCGAGAAAGAACTTACTCGTTTGGCTCGTCGTGAGTTAGATGAATTCAAGGATACGGTAGAAAAGAGCGAATCGGCATTCGATAGCGAGCAGGTGGACCGCGAGATGGAACGTCTGAAGCGTCGCATGGCACGTCGTGAGGAGAATAAGAAGCGTCAAGGTAAAGCCTCTATCATCGATTCTGAACTTGCAGTACCTGCACCAAAGCCTATTGAAGTTGGCTCTAAGGTAAAGATTGAGGGCCAGGAGGTGCTGGGTGTGGTGCAAAGTATCAAGGGCAAGAAGGCTCAGGTGGCATTTGGTCAGATACTCACAATGGTGGAGAAGGAGAAACTTATCGTGGTATCAAATGCTGAATATAAGAAGTCGATTCGTCCCGTGCAGCCACGTACTGTTTTGTCGGTTGATATATCGTCGCGCAAGCTTAACTTCCGCGATAGTGTTGATGTGAGAGGTATGCGAGCTGTTGAGGCGTTGGAGGTTGTTCAGGATTTGGTTGATGATGCTTTAATGGTTGGTGTAGGCGGTGTTACTATTCTGCATGGCAAGGGTACAGGAGCATTACAGCAGGAGATACGTCGATATTTGCGTAGTATTCCTGAAGTTGAATCAGCGAAGGATGAGCATGCCGACCGTGGTGGTGCAGGAATTACAGTTGTAAGATTTAAAAACGATTTATAGTGAAATATACTCTATCGGAAATTGCTCGCATGTGCGGTGGTAAGCATTATGGCGAGGACTTGGTAGTGCGAGATGTGGTTACAGACTCGCGCAGTTGCCTATTTGGCGATGGAGCTATGTTTGTGGCTATGCGAGGTGAGAATCATGATTCCCACAACTATATTACCGACATGTATAACTCTGGTATCAGAGCCTTTGTGGTTGAAACCGCAGAGCAAGTATTAGATAGGACTGGAGTGGGATATGTCGTGGTTGAAAATGCGTTAAAAGCATTGCAGAGTTTTGCTGCATCACACCGTAATGCATTTAAGGGGGTGGTTGTTGCTATCACAGGCTCAAATGGAAAGACTGTAGTTAAGGAATGGGTTGCTCGCTCTCTGCCTCAAAGAGTGAAATTTTTTGCTTCGCCAATGAGTTATAATTCTCAACTTGGAGTAGCATTGTCGCTTTTGATGATTGAGGGTGATGAGGATGTTGCGTTTATCGAGGCTGGAATATCAGAGGTGGGTGAGATGCAACGCTTGGAGAAGATGATACGTCCTGATATTGCTGTTATTACCTCAATTGGAGATGCTCACCAAGCAAATTTCTCATCTCTGAATGAAAAGATAGAGCAAAAACTTATATTGGCACAACACGCCAAAACTTTGATATATCATTCATCGTATTCGGAATTGGCTGAGGTACTAGCACGATTGCAGTTGCAATGTTGTATGGTCGATGCTATTCATTATGATGTAGCGGAGGTTGATAGTAGCAACGCCATTACCATCGCAAATGCACAAGTGGTGAAGTGCTTGTGTCGTTGGTTGGGATATGAGGATGTGGTGCTTGCTCCTGCTTCGTTGGCAATGCGTTTAGAAGTTAAAGAGGGTGAGTCGAAATCTATACTCATAAATGACTCATATAATTCAGATATAAATTCATTGGCATTGGCACTGGATACTTTGCGTAGTGTAGCATTGGGTAATGCTACGACAGCTATTGTGTCGGATATATTGCAAAGCGGAATGAATGACGATGAACTATATGAGCGAGTGGCTCAACTTGTTAAGAATGCACGGGTTACTAAGTTTATTGGTGTGGGCGAACGTATAGCACTGCATGCCGATAAGTTTGCGGCGGGTAGTGATTTTTACAATAATACCGAGGCTTTGATGCGAGGCATTAAACATGAGGATATTTACGGTAGAACCGTCTTGTTAAAGGGTAATCGTCGCCAACAGTTTGAGCGTATATGTCATCATTTAGAACGTAAGAGCCATACTACAGTATTGGAGGTTAATCTCGATGCTATGACCCATAATGTTGGATATTTCCGTAGGTTTCTGCCTATGAATCACCGCTTGGTGGCGATGGTTAAGGCCAGCAGCTATGGCGCAGGAGATGTAGAGGTTGCTCAACTCATGCAATATTTAGGTGTCAATTATTTGGCTGTGGCATTTGCTGATGAGGGTATCACGCTTCGCGAAAAAGGTATTACGATGCCTATTGTGGTGCTGAATGCCGATGCTGGCAGCTTCGATAAAATGATAAATTACAGGCTTGAGCCTGAGATATATAGTTTTCATTCATTAAGCGATTTTGCATGTAGCGTTGGGCGTTACGGAGCGCATAATTACCCTATTCATATTAAACTCGACACCGGCATGCATCGTCTAGGCTTTGTCGAAGAGGAACTGCCTCAGCTTATTGAAGAGTTGCAATTGCAAAAGGGTATTAAAGTAGCAACTATATTTGCCCATCTATCCTGTGCTGATGATCCATTGCAGGATGATTTTACTCGTGACCAAATTGCGCGTTTCGATAAAATGAGTAGCACTATTATAGATGCTTTACCTTATGATGTTATTCGTCATATTGCCAACTCGGCAGCCATAGAGCGTTTCCCTGAGGCGCAGTTTGATATGTGTCGTCTAGGCTTGGGCTTGTATGGTTATGGCTATCAACATAATGAAGAGTTACAACCGGTTGCAGCCTTAAAAACTCGTATTGTGCAGATTCGAGAGCGCAAGAAGGGTGAGGCTATTGGATATGGACGTAGTCAGGTGCTCACCCGCGATAGTCTGATAGCGACAATACCAATAGGTTATGCTGATGGCTTGAACCGTCGTTTGGGCGGGGGGTGTTGGTCGATGCTTGTTGGAGGATATGCTGCACCTACGGTGGGTAGGATATGTATGGATAGCTGTATGATAGATGTGACTGATGTTGTTGGTGTTCAGGAGGGTGATCAGGTGAATGTCTTCTCAGCCATGGCTGGTAATACTTCTGAGGATATGGCAAAGGTGCTGGATACGATACCTTACGAAATACTAACATCGGTTTCTGCACGTGTAAAACGAATTTATGTAAGAGAATAATGGCGGGCGTTTTATATATGATACCATGTCCGATTTCGGACTCTACCGAGGTGTATGATGTTATACCTGCGGCAAATGGCAAGCTTATTGACAGTTTGGACTATTTTATAGTTGAGAATATTCGTTCGGCACGTCGTTTCCTATCGAAGGCTAGGATCGCTAAACGTATTGATGACCTGGAATTTGTCGAGCTTAATGAGCATACTGTAGCAGGAGTTGCCATTGAACAGATGATAAAACCTATCCTGGAAGGTCGCTCGGCGGGTGTTATTTCCGAGGCAGGTGTACCTGGTGTTGCAGACCCTGGGGCGTTAGTTGTGGAGGCTTGTCATCGCAAGGGTATTAGAGTGGTACCATTGGTGGGTCCATCATCAATTTTGCTTGCTCTTATGGCATCAGGGCAAAATGGACAGTCATTTGCCTTTAATGGCTATTTGCCAGTAAAGCCCCCCGAAAGAGCAAAGGTATTGAAAACTTTAGAACGAAGGGCGCAACAGGAGCGTCAGTCTCAGATTTTTATCGAAGCTCCCTATCGCAACGTAAAACTCATGGAGCAGATGTTGCAGGTTTGTGGTGCGGAGACTCGATTAACTGTCGCATGCGACATCACCTCTCCCGAAGAGTTGATTTCAACGCGTAGCATTGCGCAATGGCGTAAAAGCTCTATGCCAAATATTGCTAAACGTCCAACCATATTTATCATAGGATAGGAAAGGGCATATAATTTGTGCTATATAGAATAAGAAATACGAAAAAACATTAAGATATGACAAACGAAAAGGTTAAGGATCAAGAGGTTAAGGAGGAAAAGACTTTTAATGATGCCGATGGTAATCCATCGTGCGAAGGTTCATCGTGTGCCAATGTGGCAGATGAGGAGCAGCCTTCTGCTGACACATTGGCAGAGGGTGAGGCAGAGCAGCCTGTAGCCGAGGCTGAGCCATCACCTGAGGAGATTATTGCAGTTTGGAAAGATAAATATATACGTCTTCAAGCCGAGTTTGATAACTATCGCAAGCGCACTTTGCGTGAGAAAATGGATCTTGTAGCAAGCGGAGGCTCGGACGTTATTAAGTCGATGTTGTCGGTTTTGGACGATATGCATCGTGCAGTGGCCGCATCAGAGAAGAGTGACGATATCGCAGCTTTGCGTGAGGGAGAAAAACTCGTATTGCAGAAGTTTGAAGAGGCATTGCGTCAAAAAAATGTAACAGAGATTGATGCTCAAGATAAGGAATTTGATCCTGATTTTCATGAGGCTGTAGCACGTTTTGCAGCAGGTGAGGATAAGAAAGGTAAGATTATCGATGTTGTGCAACGTGGTTATATGTTGGGCGAGAAGGTTTTGCGTTACGCTAAAGTTGTAGTAGGTGAGTAAATCTAAGGGACAATGGCAGAAAAAAGGGATTATTACGAGGTGTTAGGTGTTGAGAAAAATGCTAATGCCGATCAGATAAAGAAGGCCTACCGTAAAGCAGCCATCAAGTATCACCCCGACAAGAATCCAGGTGATAAGGAGGCTGAGGAGAAGTTTAAAGAGGCCGCAGAGGCTTACGATGTGTTGTCGAATCCCGACAAAAGAGCTCGTTACGACCAATTTGGTCATGCGGGTATGAATGGAGCTGCAGGTGGTGGCTTCGGTGGTGGCTTCGGCGGTGGCTTCTCAATGGAGGATATCTTCTCGCAGTTTGGTGATATTTTTGGTGGCCATTTTGGCGGATTTTCATCACGCGGAGGTGGCGGCAGACGAGTAAATCGTGGTAGCGATATACGTGTAAAGGTGAAGCTAACTCTTGCTGAAATTGCCAATGGAACAACTAAAAAGTTGAAGATAAATAAGACTGTTGCGTGCGAAAAGTGTGGTGGTACGGGTGCAAAGGACTCGTCATCGTATTCAACATGTACGACATGTAACGGCTCTGGTTATGTCACTCGAGTTGAAAACACATTCTTTGGTCGTATGCAGACCCAGGGAGTTTGCCCTACATGTAACGGCGAGGGTAAGGTCATTACAGCCAAATGTGATAAGTGCTCAGGCGAGGGTGCTGTGCGTGGCGATGAAGTGGTTGAAATTAAGATTCCAGCAGGTGTTGGCGAGGGTATGGCTGTTACTGTTTCGGGTAAGGGTAACGCAGCTCGTCATGGAGGAGTGAATGGAGATTTGTTGGTAGTAATAGAGGAGGAGCACAATCCAGAATTGGTGCGAGATGGCAATGATTTGATTCATAATCTCAATCTGCCTGTTACCACATGTATTCTTGGCGGAGAAGTTGAAGTGCCAACTATTGATGGTCGCGCCAAGATAAAGATAGCCCCAGGTACTCATGCTGGCAAGGTGTTGCGTTTGCGAGGCAAGGGATTGCCCGATGTAAATGGATATGGTCGAGGTGATATTTTGATTGTTGTAGATATTACAATTCCCGACACTCTTAATTCCGAGGAGCGTGGGTTGGTTGAGAAACTCTCTGAACAACCTCACTTTAAACATGCCGAGAGTGTTGAGCGACAGAATATCTTTGAGCGCATGAAGAATTTCTTTAGATAATAAAATTTTCAAGCAGTATGGGATGGTTTTCACCTTATAAGCGTCACGCTAATAACTTCAATTACACGCCTCGTTACTACGATCCAGCAAAGGAGGCGCGTGAGCAGCGTCGTACAGAACTCCGAGGTGAGCGATTGGACGATGGTGGCGAATATACACCAGGAAAATATATCAAGGCAAAGCGCGAAGCACGCGATCTACGTCGTGAGCAGGAGGCGAAGAAAAACCAATCTGAAAAGCATATAAAGATGTGGACTATGGGTGTAGCTTTGATATTGCTTGCAGTGTTAATCTATATGCTTATTCCTCGTTTGGGGAATATTTTTGAGATGGCAACGACTGATTCTTCAGTAAAGCAATATGAGCAACAACAGCAGGAGGTGGATGCATTTGACCCATATGCACCTTTAATCATCGTTCCCAATGATTATGAGGAGGGTGATGAGATTGAAATTGTAGAATAGCAGGTGAGTGTCACCCAAGCCGAGTATGGAGAAAGAAAATAAAATACAACTTTTGCCTGAGATTGTAGCTAATCAAATTGCTGCTGGAGAGGTGGTTGATAACCCTTCATCGGTAGTAAAGGAGATGATGGAGAATGCTATTGATGCTGGAGCAAGGTCTGTAACTGTAAATTTCCGTAATGCTGGATTGGAACTGATTCAGATTATAGATGACGGTTGTGGTATGTCGCCCATCGATGCACGTATGGCATTTGACCGTCATGCAACAAGTAAGATTCGCAATTTCGACGATGTATATCGTTTGCATACTTTTGGCTTTAGAGGTGAGGCTTTGGCGTCAATTGCAGCTGTTGCTCAGGTGGAACTCCGTACTCGCCAAAAGAATGACGAAATTGGTACGGTGACCATAGTGAATGGCGGAGAATTTGTGTCACAAACTCCTACGATGTGTCCTGTAGGATCGCAGTTCTTTGTGCGTAATCTCTTTTATACAGCTCCGGCACGCCGTAAGTTCAATGGTGATAGGAATAAAATGGTGACTGAAATCAAGAAGGTCTTTCGCCAAGTTGCCTTGTGTAATCCACAGGTAAGATGTGAACTTATGTCGAATGATATGCCGATTATTACACTTGCTTCGGCATCGCTCATGGAGCGTATCATAGATGTAGTGGGCAAACATATCAAAACCAATCTTTTGGATGTTGATGTGAATACCTCAATCGTTAACATAAAAGGTTATGTAGGGCGTCCTGCGGCAGCAAAGCAGAAGAATGCCGAGCAGTATCTATTTGTGAATGGACGTTATTTTCGCTCTCCTCAAATCTATCGAGCCATAATGCGTGCCTATGATAAACTTATTCCCGAGAATTGCTCACCGTCGTATTTCCTTTATCTTACGGTGGAGCCTGATAGGGTAGATGTTAATGTATCACCACATAAAACTGAAGTGCATTTTGCTGATGCTGATGATGTGAACCAGATTATCAGTGCGGCAGTACGCAGTACGCTTGCGAAGAGTGGTAGTGTCGGTATGATGGATTTCGAACAGGCAGAAGTTGAGATTCCGGTTATGGGAAGTTGTGAGGATGGTTATATATACTCTGAGCCTTCAACCTCTGATAATGTCGATTATAATCCATTTGCTGAAGGCTATTTATCAACGCCATCTATTGCGGATGAGTTCTCGCAAGGTGCGGTTGCCACAAAGATACCTTCCGCTAAGGGCGGAGCTGCACCTCGAGGCTGGGATAATCACCTTAGTGATATTGCATGGAGTGATATGTCTCAGCAAAGTGATTTGTTGGGTGGCGCGATGTCGCAAATCGAATCGTCGCAATATGTGGATATCCCTATTGCTTCATTTTCCTCAGGAGTTAATCTTAGCGAGTTTGTTGATGACGAAGAAGAGTCGCATTTAGAGTTTGTTCCTTATTCATCAGTGCAGCAGAGTCTTGCAATAGATACTAAATTGTCGTTTAGTGATGTTATGCCTTTGGGTGGAGGATATGTGATGGCTATGAGTGGAGGACGTTGCATGATTGTAGATATGAGTCGAGTAAAGGAGCGTTTGCTTTACGATGGATATATGTCTATGTTGCAAGTGGGAAGTTGTGCCTCACAAAAATTACTCTTTCCCGAAGAGTTGATTTTGTCGAAAGATGATTATGCTTTACTCGAGGAGCATGAGGTTGAGTTTGTTGCATTGGGCTTCGACCTTGAATTGCGAGGTGAAGGCATGGTTTCTGTTAATGGCATACCTTCAAACATGGCTGGCGAGCAGATGGATGTATTGCTGTACGATATGTTGCGCGAGGTGGAACAACATGGCAATGTAGTTGAACGCATACGTGAAGACCTTGCTCGAATAATGGCTGCGAGGGGTTCTCGTAAAGTCGTTATTGGAGATAGAGTACAGGCTCAAGAGCTACTTGATAAGTTGTGTGAATGTGAAAATTACAGTTTCTCTCCTATGGGAAAACCTGTCATGATAGAAATATCAGTTGAGGAGTTGAAAAAGAGACTAAATTAAATTTTATAAGATGTATATACGAAGGAATACAAACCCTCCGGTAGTAAAGAATCTGATTATTGCCAACTGTGTTGCTTTGTTGGCTACTACGCTATTACCTTTTGGTGATGATATTATAGGACGTTTTGCGCTTTTTAATGTTGAGAGTCCATTTTTTCATAGCTATCAGGTTTTTACCTACATGTTTTTGCATGGGGGTGTGTCGCATTTGTTTTTTAACATGTTTGCATTGTGGATGTTTGGTCGTCAATTGGAATACGAACTTGGTTCGCAGCGATTCTTTATCTATTATATGGTTTGCGGTATAGGTGCAGCGTTGTTACAATTGGGAGTGGGTTATGCCGAATATGCACATGCTGTTGCTGCTAATAGTATTGGTGCTATACATCTACTGCAAATACCTACCGTAGGCGCGTCGGGTGCAGTGTTTGGGTTGTTGTTGGCCTTTGGTGTGCTGCATCCCAATAATGTTATCATGCTTATATTCCCCCCTATAGCCATGAAAGCTAAGTGGTTTGTGGTTATATATGGACTGATGGAGTTGTTCTTCGGTATATCGGGTTATCAGCAGGGTGTGGCTCATTTTGCTCATTTGGGCGGTATGCTGTGGGGATTGCTATTGCTTTATTGGTGGCGAAAAACAAAGAAAATCTATTTTTAAGCAGAGATGGCAGATTATTATCGCACGACATATGGCGCTGAGAATCGTCGTAAACAAAAGTCGGTATTAGCTATTCTGGCTGATGCAGTTATGTTGGTTGTGACGTGTGTAGTTGTATCAGCTTTTGTAATAACACTCTTTGTTCCGACACTCGACCCTCGTAACTGGGGGCAGGTGGTTACATTGGGTTTGGTAGCCCCTTTTATATACTCAGCACAGGCTGTTGTAACGCTTTATTGGATTATTCGATGGCGTATGTGGATAGCAGTGCCTATGATTTTGCTATCTGTGGTTGGAGTATTTAGTCTAACAACATTTTACAATATGGAGGTGCGTCGCCAATATAGTGGCCAGAAGTATGAACGCACAGCCATAAAGGTAATGACATACAATGTGAGGAGCTTTATCGATGATAATGGCGAGCGCAGTATCGATTCTATGATTGCTATAATCAAAAATGTAAATCCCGATATATTGTGCCTGCAGGAGTTTGGATTTAGGGAGGCGATAGATACATTACTTAATTCAATGTATGGTTTGCCTAAGTCGTTGGTTCGCACTAATTTAAGCCCTGCTATATACAGTCGTTATCCAATTGTGCAGGCTCAACGTATTGATACTATGAAGGAAGTCGTGTGGGCAGATGTTGTGATGCGTGAGGATACCTTTAGGGTCTTCTCCACCCATCTTCACACCACCGCGATTCGTCGAGTGGATAGTCAATATCTTGAGAATCATGAATATCTCGAGGATGATGGTTCTAATCAGCATTTTCGTGAGATTATACACCGGTTGAGTGAGAATAATAAATTACGAGCAGCTCAGGTCGATACCATATCGCAGTTGATAGACTCTTCTCCATATCCTGTAATAGTATGTGGCGATTTTAATGATGTGCCAGTGTCGAATACCTATCGACGCATGTCGCATCGTCTGCGTGATGCTTTCCGCGAAAAGGGTAGGGGTTATTCACACACCTACCGTGGTTTGTTTGATATGTTGCGTATAGATTATGTCTTATGCTCAAAAGGTTTCTCGGTGCTTTCGTATGATGTTATTGATACATGGGGTTTGGAACTTCAGAAGAAACGTGGTGGCGACACTATTGTGGTTCGTACGTTTGGTAGTGAATTGCCTATTATGGGCGAGGGTGTTCGTGAGAGGTTAGATGAGCCTACAATACAGAAACTTGAGAGTGATGGTGCAGTAAGTAACAGGATAATATATTCCGATCATTATCCCGTATTTGTGCGCCTAAGATATGATGGAAGAGATAACTAACACAAATTATTATGATACTTGATTCTTTGAAAAACGCATCGCGTTATGAGGCATTGCATCCTCGATTTAAGACTGTTTTTGATTATATCAACAGCCACGATTTAGTGGCTATGGAGTGCGGTCGTCACGATATTGATGGCGATGATATTTTTGTGGTTATTCAGGAGTGGGATTTACGCCCAACATCTGAAGCTCGTTTGGAGCTACATCGTAAATATATCGATATCCAGGTTGTACTTGATGGTGTTGATGAGGTGTTTGGCTGGAGCGAAAAGAAGGATTGTTTGAAGCCTGAAGGTGAGTTTGACGAGCAGAAAGATGTTCAGTTCTTCACAGATATACCTCAGTGCTTTTATAGTGTAGCTAAGGGGCAGTTCTCAATTCTTTATCCTGAGGATGGTCATGCTCCAATGCTCGGTGAAGGACATGTGAAGAAATGTATTTTTAAGATCGCATTGTAGTAGAATATCTGGTTTAATACAAATCAGTGTACAAAGTGGCTGTTACGACGTATAATCCGTTGGATAGCTACTTTTTGTGTGTTGTTTTTTCGTGATAAAATAATGAGTGTTCGTTGAAAAAGTTTTCTTGTCAAATAGTGTTGTAGTATTTTTGCAGTTGGTAAAATATAAATAGTAAATAGATGGAAATACGTGTGAAATATTTGGTGGCGTTATTGCTTGTTTTTATGTCAGTTGCGTGTGCCAAAGATGATTTCGGCCAAGCAGAGGTTGTGGATGAGAATGTGGTTGAGTTGCGATTTGGCATTCCTTCGACACGTGCAACACTGGATGAGAATCTGAACTTGCGTTGGCAAAGTGGTGATCGCATCAATTTCATGGTTTATGACGGTTCAACGCAGTTGTTTAGAAAGGATGCAAGTTTTTGGTCAAATATGGTAGATAACTCTTCAGAGGGTTATTCTCAGGCCTATTTCAAAGCGAAGTTTGATGCTGAAGCAGATGCTGCGGTGTTGGCATCAATTGAGGCTATGGTCGATGGTAAGTGTTATGCCGTAAGCCCATCGAAGGGAGTTACTATTAGTGATACAAAGGCTACCATGACAATCCCAAGTCTGCAGACCGGAGAGTATAGTAGTGCATATGACTTCATGACAGCACGCAGTGAGGCAATCAGTGGACTGAAGTTGTCAGATGGCCAAAGCGATGATTATGTCAATAATATCGATTTGACATTTGCCCACCATACCCATGCGTTCCGTGTGGCTATACCTGGTAATAATCTTGGTAAGGAGATTACAAAAGCATATTTGAAATTCCCATTTGCCGTGGTAGGTGATGTTACTGCCGATTTTACTACGGGTGATGTTACCACCTCTAACACAAGCGACCTTGTGATTGTGGAGTTTGCTAAGCCCAAGACGGCAGGCGATGAGTTTTGGGTATTCATTAATGGAATAGAGAATAAGGGTAAGGTTGATATCCGTTTCCAGACTGCTGATGGTACTTTTACCGAGCGTCGAATAGCAAATTTTACACAGCAGAATTGGTCGGCAGGTAGAATATCGAAGATACGCATGTCGGTACCTCAGGCAACAACCTATACAACTGTAAGCTATGTTGTTGCGGATTATTCACAGCTGGGCGAGCCTGTGGAAATATTGCACATGACACTTCCTGAAGGATACTATTTTACAGATTATAAACAGCGTAACACCGCCACTGCCTTAGAAAATGGCGAGTATGAGTTTGGCTTGTTTGGCGATATGTTGGATGATTCGCTCACCGAAGGCTCTATTACAATGGAGTTTGAGTCGGAACACGCCCTGGTCCCTTCTGCGGTAAAGTTTGCAGACACAGAACTTAAAGCACCATATCTTTTTGCGGAGGATTTCTCTAGCATCAAGAGTTATAGTCGAGATATTGTAACAGGTGCGCAGGGTACTGCGGTTACGGCTTATGATTTGAGTGAGAGTACTTATGGTTTGTCTGCAGGATGGACTGGTGCCAGAACAGGTGGTCAAGAGGGAACCTCAATTCGAGTGGGTTCGCGCGTGGACCGTGTGTGGGGTTATACGCACACCTATGGCCGTCTGGATTCGCCAGCACTGAAAAATATAAAGAGTGGCGTCAGTGTAAATGTAGTGGTCTCATTTAACTATAGCGGTGGTAGAGACGGTGACAGTGGTTACTCGCCACGTGCAGTTTGCGGATATACGACAGAATTAGGTTTGTTAAATGGTACGACAGGCTCATTCTCGGATGATGCTGATAATTGGGAGAATATCCAGGGTGCGCAGCTTGTACCGTCAATTTCTACCAATGGTTCATATACGTCGGTATCACAAAATACCTCGTACACGATAACAGATTGTCAGAGCACGTATCGTTTGTCATGGCAAATTAGAGCCACAGGAAAAGGTGCTCTGATATCGAACGGTAACCAGTGGATGTTTATCGACAATATAAAAGTGACAATAGTACAGTAAACCCGAAAAACAACAAAAAATATGAAAATGAAAAAGTTATTATTAATTGCTTTGGCAGCGATGGCAACTGTCGCGTGTTCAAAGGATGAAGGCTCTGTAGGGTTGATTGATTCACCAGAGGGTACTGGAATTATCAACTTTGACGTGAATCCAACCATTGTTGTGGATGGCACTCGCGCCCAGCAGCAGATTCCCGACGGTGTGACAATTCCTACCGCCGAGGAGTTGAAGTTGAGCATTGTCACCGTAGATGAGAATGTGGACTACGACGGTGGCGAGTGGGAGAGTGTAGCATCGTTCAACAAGACCTACAAGAAGACCTACTTCAAGGAGGGACAGTATGAAGCTACGGTTGCTTATGGCGATCCTACCCAGGAGGGTGAGAACTGTCCTTATTTTGTGGATGTCAAAGACTTTGCTGTGATTGCCCGCAGTAAGGTGGATGTGGCATTGGCTCCAAAGTTGGCAAATTCTATCGTTAAGATTGAGTTTACTGATAAGTTTAAAGGCTATTTCGAAAATGGCGCTGCAATAACCATTACAAGCGGCAATGGTAATGAGTGGATTATGGACTATGATACCACTCCATATATCTTTGTTGAGAGTGGTAAAGAGTTAACTATCTCAGGATATGCAATCAAGCAAAAGCCAAGTGCTACGATTGAAGCTCCAAAGGTTAGCTTTGACGATGTTAAGAAGACTATGGTAGCGTGTACAATCTACACCTACACCTATGATGTCTCAAGTGCAGGAAGTGTGACAGTTACCGTTGAAATCACCAACGAGCCCATTGAAGAAGTTGTTGTGGGTGATGCAGAATTAAATGACGATGCAATTTAAGCGGTAAAGGTCTCTGGAGAAAGATAAATAATAAAGAAAAAGATATGAAAAAATTGATGTTTATCGTGGCTTTGGCTATTGGTATGGTAGCATGTCATGACGAAAAGGTTAACTGGGGTAGTGTAGATGGCAATGAGTCTGCTATTGGTTATATTGCATTTGCCAAGGAGGGTCTTATTGTGAATGCTGATAACGAGTCGGCTGCAGGTGATTTTGACCCACAGGCTACACGTGCAGAGGAGGCAGGTGCTGACTACACAATCGAGATCTGGAACACCGATGGAGAGAACGTAACATCATTCAAATATGGTGAGCGTGAGGATAACTACACAACTTCAAGCAAGGACTCTACTCGTAAGGGTATAGCTGTACCTGTATGTACATACATTGTCAAGGCATATTCTGCCGAGACTCCCAAGGAGTCTGATACACCTCAGTATGCCGGTGAGACAGTTGTATCGGTTACAAAAGAGGCTGTTTCGGAGGCAAGTATCACTTGTAAACTCTCAAGTGTAAAGGTTTCGGTGCGCTTCGACCCTATTTTGGCGTCGTTGATAGTTGATGAAACTAAGACTCGCGTAGTTCTTGGTTCGGAGAATACAAGTGAATATACATTCAATGGTCGCCCAATAACTCCCGCAACAACAGCTACCATTCCTCAGGGTTGTAGCAAGATGGAGTGGGATGCCGAGGGTGGTTTCCGCTATTTGCGTCCTAATGAGGAGGTAAATCCTTTGGTGTTGTACCTTACAACAACATATAATGGAAGTGCTATTAAAGATCAGGCACTTAAAATTTGTGATGATGCCAAGCCTGGTGAGTGGCGTCAGGTGACAGTTAAATTGGAGAATGGTGACAGCGGTACAATCTATATCGTTATTGAGGTTCAAACCTGGATTGAGGGTGAGGAAGTTGACGTGGATGTTACCACTATGTCGTTTTTTGTAGGCGAGTCTGGTATTCCTGATGATACTGATGCTCCTGTAATTGAGTGGGTTAATCACGAATTTCAGGAATCATTTACACTCACCGATACAATGTTTAATACAGCAGGTGAGTACGTTGAGGGTGCTGAATTTAATATTGCTACAAAATCTGAGATTGTATCAATGTTGTTGGGCGTAACTTCAACTAATGCTGACCTTAATGAGACAGTAGTTGATTTGGGCCTTGATGTTGAGGACGGTTTGGATCTTACATCTTCGTTGAGCTCAACTGTAAAGATGATTCTCGGTGGCTGGGGATTCCCAACTTCAAATATCGCAGGTCAGACTGAACTCTCGTTCGACCTTTCGAAGTTGATGAAGTCTTTGCATGATGAATATGCAGGAACGCATAAATTTACTATGACCGTTACCGATAAATTGGGTAGCTCAACAACCGTAGAGCTTAACATTACATCGGGTCTTGTCATCGATCCTAATATTATTTGGGTAGGTCAGAATATCGACAATGTAGTTGATATTTATCCTCAGGATTCTAACGACAAGACAACAATGGAACTTCTGGTTACTGCCAAGACAGGTATTAAGAGTTTGGTTGTGACAGTTGAGGGCGTTTTGGCTCCAGCTTTGCCAGATGTAGGTCTGCCAACATCGTTTGACCTTGTTAAGCCAGTTAAGATTACAGATAATGGTGACGGTACAACAACCGAAACAGATATCTCTGCTATATTGACTAATTTGGGCTTTAAGACAGGCGATCAGGTAAAGGATCAGACAAGCGTATCGTTTGACATTACCACTTTTAAAACTCTGTTGAAAGTTGCCCCTGGTGTTACTAAGTTTTGGGTCGATTTGACCGATAATGAGGGTAATAATATCAAGAAAGCAATGCAGATTAATATTATAGTCACTGAATAATCGTTATGAAAAAAATATTATATATAGTTACATGTTTAGCACTTATTCTGGGTGTGGCATGTAGTAAGGACGATGATTATGCATCGGATGAAAAGGGTGCAGTGTCGTTCCTATTTCCCATAACTCGTGCGACTGTAGATGAGGCTACTTACCAAATGATGAAATTCCGCATCTACTCTTATGATGAGGCTGGAGAGAAAACTTTGGTACGTCTTTATACTTACGACGAGATTAAGGATATGAAGATGTGGCTTGTTGCAGGTGCTTACTCGATAGATGTAGAGGGTGGAGTGAAGGCAGCAGCGTCATTCACCGACATTTATTACGCGGGCAGCACCAAGTTCGACTTGGCAGCAGGCGAGGATAAGTCAGTGACTGTAAAGGTACACCCTAAGAACACTCTTATCAAGGTGGTTTTTGACAATAGTGTGTCGAAGAACATGGAGAAGGCACAGGCAATTGTGGCTGTAGCTGATGAGTTTAATATTGATGATATTGCAAAAGATGAGGTGCCATCACTTATCTATAACCAGACGGCCGTAGGTTATTATCTTCTTGAGGAGGATGCTAAATCGTTCGTATGGAACTTTACGGGTAAGGTCCCAGCCAAGGGTGATTCGGTTGATAAGATTGGTAAATACACTCCTGCAGAGGGTTTTAAGCCTGGTTATCAATACACCATTACGTTTAAGTATTCGGCCGACCTTCCAGGTTACATCTCTTTGAACGTGAACGTTGATAAGACTGAAACCGTTCATAATAACGAGTTGGTATTCAAGCCAGAGCCTCAGATTGTAGGTGAGTCTTCTGCGAGAGTTTACGAGGGAATGGAGGCTTTGACATACGATGTGAAGGCTATTAGTGAGCTAGCTACAATGAAGATTACAGTGGGTGATGAGGTTTACACTTACTCTACCGCTGCCGATGTAACAAATACCAACGAGGGTTACTTCACAGTAGAACAGGTGAACGAAGGTTCAAACCTTAACTGGACTGTTACTTTGGCCGATGGCCTTATCAATAAACTGAAGGCTGGAAATCAGACTGTGGTACTCACAGCTATTGATAGTGATGACGTTGAGGGTGAGATTGATGTGAATTACTTTGGCGAAGGTACATTTGCAATGTCGGTAGTGGATGCGTGGACAACCACAGCAACATTGAAGGCTTATGTTAACAACAGCGCAGCCAGCGATGTGAAGATTTATTACCGCGAGGTGGCTCCAACCCTTTTCTCGGATTGGTCGGTAGCAGAGGCTACGCTTTTGTCGGATAACATCTATGCTGCTACCGTCACAGGTGTAGATGGTAATCGCAACTATGAGTTTTATTTGTACTATGGCGAAAAGCAGAAGGGCGTAAATGCAACCTTCACTACTAAGGGTAAGTTGATTCCTCATGGAGAGTTGGAGGTATGGAGTGGCTCTATGCCATTGTGCCCATCGGAGTTCACAAGCAAAAACCAGTCATTGACTTGGGATACAGGTAACCACGGCTCGGAGACGGTAGGTACGAATGTAACAACCAACAGCACCGATGTTCGCCCAGGTTCAACTGGTAAGTATTCTGCATGTTTGAAATCAACTTATGCGGCTTTCCTTGGAATTGGTAAGTTCGCTGCGGGTAATATCTTCTATGGACGTTATGTAAATACCGAGCAGACAACGAATGGTATTATTGATTTTGGTCAGCCATTTTCGTTCGATTATAAGCCTAAGAAGTTGACAGTATGGTACAAGGGTACTATTGGTACTGTTGATTATGCTGGTGGCAGTGTGAGCAATGGTGATAGTGATAAGGCGCAAATCTATGTGTGGTTGTATGATAATACCGATGCTGCATTGGCTTCAACAGGTGGTCGCTATAAGGTTAGAACATACTATCCAGGCACATTCGTGACACCTGACGGAAAGTATGTGAACGAAGGTGATGCAGGAAGTACGTCACACAAAGCAGGCGATAGAGTTGAGGGCTTGGTGGCTTATGGCTATTGGAATCGTACCCAGAGCGAGACTCAGTTAAATGGTACAGTTGTAAGCATGGAGTATAATGGTTGGACAAAGCTCGAGATTCCATTGGTGTATGTTGACGAGAGCAAGCGACCAAATGCTGTGGTAATCTCATGTGCTGCATCGGCTTATGGAGATTACTTTGCTGGTAGTACTTCTAGTGTGATGTATGTTGATGACTTCGAATTTGAATATTAATAATTTGGCTTTGTAGCCAATGGATGTATACGCAGGGTGGATTTGATCGTCTGCCCTGCGACTATGGAAAATAAGAGAATTGTGATGCGAAAGTTTGTTGTATTATTCTTCCTATCAATCTTTGGTGCCGTAAATGTCATGGCACAGGATACGGCTTTGGCTGAGCGTGAACAAAGACGCTCGCAGCGAGGCTTGGTTGATATGAATAATCTTTTTGTGCCCAAGGGGCAGTGGGTATTTGGCGGTACGGCATCGTACTCGACTCATGATAACCAGAGTTATAAGTTGCTCATCTTGGAAGATATTAACTCTATAGGATATACGGTAAAAGTAAGTCCGCTTATTGCGTATGCCATAGCAGATAATATGGCATTAGGTGGGCGATTTAATTATGGCCGAAGTTTTATGAGGATTGATAGTGCAAGCCTCTCGTTTGGTGACGAGGAGACCGGCACTCAGTTATCCACTGATTTTTATTATGCCCTACAGCACTCATATTCGGCTGGAGCTGTGTGGCGTTACTATATCCCATTGGGTCGCAATAAACGCTTTGCATTGTTTAATGAGGTGCAACTATCTGTTGGCGGATCGCAAGCAAAATTTGCAATGGATAGTCCAGTAAGAGGTACCTTTTCTAAGTCTTTCGATATAGGATTGGGTGTTAATCCTGGAATCATAGCATTTGCTTCTAATGTAATGGCTGTTGAGGTAAATGTTGGCATGATGGGAATTAATTATAGCCACACAAAGCAGGTGCATAATAAAGTGGCAAAAGGAGACTCAAACGCAAGTTATATGAATTTTTCGGTCAATTTGCTCTCAATAGGGCTTGGTGTTTCATTTTATATGTAGTAGGGTATGAGAAGGGTAATAGTTGTATTAATATTCTTGTGCCTTGGTATAGTAAACATCTCAGCACAGGATAATGCGAAGTCAGATTTTAAATCAGATGGTAAGCAATTCCAGACATCAAGTAGGTTTATGCCTACATCACGTCGTATAGACCGAGAGGTGAATAAGAATGTCTTTGCTTATAAAGGCGAGGTAGCTCTTGGTTTGACAGCTTCTTATGGAACGTTGTCAAGTGATAATAGCGATATCTTTGCACTATTGGAACATGTAAATCTGTCAGGTTCAATAACTACCGTATCACCTTATGTGGGTTATTTTTTTAAGGATAATGCATGTGTAGGTCTGAGAATGGGTTACACTCATATGGGTGGCACGTTGGATAATATGGAACTCAACTTGGGTAGTGATAATAGTATAGATTTAGCTATACCATGGATTGATGCAAATAGCAATAGTTTTAAATTTAGTGCGTTCTTGCGAAACTACGCAGCTATTGATGAGGCAGGACGTTTTGGTGTGTTTAGTGAGTTGGAGGCTTCATATTCTATTGGACGTAATAAACTTGGTTTTAGATCGAACGACGATCCAATGAAGTTTACCGATACCCGTAACTCAACTGTTAAGGTTTGGTTTAATCCTGGCGTGGCAGTGTATATGTTTCCTAATGTGTGTGCTACGTTGTCTTTCGGTATGGGAGGCTTTAAATACACAACAATCAAACAGTATGATGCCGATGGCGTTCAGACAGGTTCACGTACGATATCGAAATTGCGTTTTCGTTTAAATCTTGCTGATATCCATTTTGGTGTAAATGTTCACTTGTGGTCAAAAAAGAATAAGATAAAATAAAATGAGGAGAATTAGAACAAGCATAATCTGTGCAATAGCCTTTGTTTTTGGTGGATTAATATTGACAGGATGTATCAAGAATGATTTGCCTTATCCTGTTGTAGAGTTGAAAATCTCCTCTATTTCCATCGAGGGAATTGTTGGTGAGCCTGTCATTGATGAAGCACAACGCACAGTGACTGTAGAGTTGTTGGAGCAGACCGATATTCAGAATGTGAAGATTTCAGCTGTGGAATATTCCGCTGATGCTAAGCCTTCACAAAACATAATAGGGACGCATGATATGCGTACTCCTGTATATGTAACGTTGTCATTGTACCAAGATTATGAATGGCAGATTATAGCTACGCAGAATATCGAACGTAAGTTCTCTGTTGAGGGCCAGATAGGAGCTACAGAGTGGGATTTGCAGAATCGCGAGGCGACGGCCTATGTTGGATTTGAGGATCGCTCAAATGTGCAAGTAACCGAACTGAAACTTGCTGCCGCTGACATTGCCACTTACGAGTGGGCGGATGGTGTTAATCCCAATAATTTCAATTCTGTACGCTATGTATATGTGACATGTCATGGCCGTACCGAGCGTTGGGATTTATATGTCAAGACAACCGATGTCGTAGTTGATATTGTTAAGGCTGATGCTTGGGGTAAGATGATGTGGCTTTATGGCGAAGGTTTGAGTGGCACAGATTTGGGCTTTAAGTATCGCCAGAAGGGTAGTAAAGAGTGGCTCTTGGCTCAAGATGTAAAGGTTGAAGGAGGAGCATTTACAGCATGTGTCAAGGGTTTGGACGTCTTGACTGAATATGAGATCATGGCATATTCGGGTGATGATACCTCGGCAGTGCAGAGTGTAAAAACTGAGGATATTACGCCTCTTGAGAATGGAGGTCTTGAAAATTGGGCAACAATCAAGAAGATTGTATGTCCTTATCTCTCGGAGGAGACAGCTTTCTGGGGTACGGGTAACCCTGGTTCGGCTATGGTGAATGCTACGATAACAGACAAGTGTAACGATATACGCCCTGGCTCAGAAGGTAAATATTCAGCCAAATTGGAGTCTAAGTTTGCTAATTTAGCAGGTGTTGGAAAGTTTGCGGCAGGAAATCTATTTATCGGAAAGTATGTCACTACTATAGGTACAAATGGCGTTGTCGGTTTTGGACGTAAGTTCTCGTCGCGCCCCGTTGCATTACGTTTCTGGGTAAAATATAATTGTGGTGCAATTGACCGCATCGGAGCCTTACCTACAGGTAGCACGTTGAAACTTGGTGATAATGATACCGGATCAATATTTATCGCATTGGGAGATTGGACCAAGGAGGAGTATGGAGTAGATGCCGATGGTAATATTAAGGGTACGGATGATAGCCCCGTAGTTGTAGATACACGCGATAAGGGAACTTTCTTTAACCCTAAGTCTGATGGTGTAATTGCTTATGGAGAGTTGTTTATTAGCGAAAGTATTGGCGAGTGGCAACAGATTACAATTCCATTAGATTATGTGACGACATCAAAAGTCCCAACCCATATCATATTGGTTGCATCTTCATCACGTTTGGGAGACTACTTTACGGGCAGTACGCAGAGCGTAATGTGGCTCGACGATATGGAGTTGCTTTACGAATAGAGTGAAGTGTATTGAAAGTGATAAACAAAAGGCTGTCTAACAAGGTGATTTTTGCGTGATTAAGTCTTAAAATCTCTCTTGTTACAACTTCTGAATAATAAGGGACTGTCCATTAAACTTGTTGGACAGTCCCTTGTTTTCTCTATTTCTTCATCTCTTCACGCCACGTGTGCGGAATGACTACGGGCGGATGTGTCGGCACAAAAACTTCTACCGAGTCGTGCTTTGGCTTGTCGTTTTCGGCTTGTTGTTTCTCTGCTCGTGTCGAGGAGCAGCTGCAAGCCAATGCCGACGACAGCACAGTGGCTGCCGTCAGCATCATAGCTTTATTTCGCTTTCTATTTCGCATCTTTCCACGATTTGTTTACGATTACAGGCGGATGCGTAGGCTTGTAGTTTGCTGGCTTGTAAACCATCGCACGTGTTGTGGCAGCAGTTCGGTTGCGGGCATCCCACTCCACGAAATCTTCGTAATCATACTCCCAACTATCACCATAGGCAAGTTTGTGGATGCGGTAATAAATCGCCTCGCGCGAGGGGGCGTTGAAGCCACCTGTGTTGTAGCGCATAATTGAGTTCTCGGTTGGTCGCCATACGCCTGTCCAATAGGTCAAGCCGCCTTCGTAAGCACCTAAGCCCTCGTTGGCATAGTGAGTGTCGTTTAAGAAGTGGCTCCAGCGCGTTGCTGTCGGGTCGCTTGTGAAATCGATATTTTTCCACCAGCCCCAACTGTTCTGCTGAGACTGAACCTGCGAAACATAGTCGCTTGGAACTGCTCCCATATCCTCGTAAGCATACTCGTCGGCAAGTTTTGCAAAGCCGTGACCGCACGCCTCGTGGTGGAGCAGTTGAGCAAATGTCTCAGCATCGCCACCTTTAGGGAAGTATGACACCGATACTCCCTTACCATAATCAGCGCTAGTCTCAGGATAGTACATATAGCATGTGCCTGCATAGTTATCGGAGTTCATTGCTACGATTAACAATGCTTCATCCATTTCCTCCTCAGAAATTGCATTGAGAGCATAATCAAAGACGGCATTATCGTTTCCACCGACCAATGTACCACCGCCAAAGTAACCATCAAGAGCTGTATTTCCATACTCATAACCCTCTGTAGCTGATACAACATTTACATAGTGAACATTAAAATGGTCTTTGAATGACTTATAAGGTTCCTCGGTGAAGAGATTATTGTAAAGATTCTCCATATCTGCCTCATAAGTACCATCAGCAATCTGACGGTCACTATAAGCGTCACCCATCAAAACCACATCAATACCCTCGCCTTTAGTGGCAGTTTGGAGAGTGGTTATCGTACCGTCTTTTGAATAGTCTGAAGAGATATAGGTATCATTCTCTGGAAGATCGGTGTATTCATACCCCTTAAAGTAACCTCTATACGGTGCCCAATCGGGAGAACCTAAATACGCTTCTAATGATTGCTCGGGAACATATATTGTTAAATTAGGGAATAATGATGGAATATTTTCAGGGACATTATGTCCAATTACAGGAGGTACTAAAGCACGTAAATAAATTGTTTCCAAATTTTCTGGTGCTAATCCATATCCGAAAGGATCCATTCCAAGAATTCTTATATTAGCTGAAATTGTTATGGTTTTCAGATTAGGATTATTCCATAGAATATATCCTAATGGAATTTCATATGGTCGACAACTTAATGCATCACCCACCGCAACAACATCATCAGATATAACTACGCTCTCCAATTCAGGCTTTTGAGCTAATACTCCATATGATAGATTCGTAACACCTGATGGAGTTTGGTACTCTTTCAGACCTTTGGGAGCAACATATAATAATGTGCCATCAACGACCAAACTTCTATTATCATCTAATACATTTGGACCATATATTTTTTCAATATTATATGTTCCATAAAATGCATCTGCGCTAGATACATATTTGATTGTACTTGGGAATGTTAATTCTTTGAGACTTTCAACATAGCAAAAACAATCATGGTTTATACCCTCTATTCCCTCTGGAATAGTATACTCTGTATAACCTGCCTTACTTGCAAAGTGGATCATCCACTTACCATAGCCATTGAAATTATCCTTATACAGAAAAGCATTGTCCTCTGATACAAACTTAGAATTTCCATAAAATGCTTTGATATTATTGCATCGTCTTAAAATATCTTCTATATTTTCAACGCTTTCTGGGATTGTGAGTGTTTCGAGTGCTGTGTATTCATGAAAGTTATCATTAAGAATTTCTTTTAGCCCATCAGGCAATATAATAGATGTAATACTACTATTGTGAGAAAATACAGAGTTATAGATGGTAGTAATACCATTTGGCAATTCATAAGATGTTAACCCATTCGGAGCAAAACCATACATAACACCACTAACAATAACACATCGTTTATCATCTGATGTATGCTTTCCCGTAAACTCTTTTAATTTAGGGTTGCCTCCAAAACAACGCTCCCCTCCGAATTGAAAGTTATTAGGGATTCTGATACTTTGTATTGAAGTATTAGATATTGCTCCTTCCTCTAATCTTTCAATAGAATTAGGAAGGTATATTTCGATCATTTTCTCAGCTGCGGAATTGCCCATAGCGTAACGATTAATGCAGGTAATTATACCTTCACATTTGATTACCCCAATACCTTTTGAATACGTATGTGAAATAATAGGAACATTGAATGGACTGCTATTATATCCACTTCGAGTATTGTCTTCTATATCTATAAGGCTGCCATCGCTAGTCCTATACCAAATCTCATTATCCGGAATCTGGGTTGGGTCAATCTCTACGCCCAACTCGCCATCTTGCTCAACTTGATACTCCAATTTAAGAGAGCCATCAGGAGATTGGACTGTTACGGTTGCGCTACGGTAGTAGCCCTCATTTGGCTCTAATTTCAGCGTGATAGTCTGCTTTTCCATTGCGCGAGTTGCGGGCACAACCGAAATCCAACTCTGTGCATCTTCGGGAATAACAACCTCGCACTCAACATTCGACAAAAACTCCAAAGTCATCTCTCCACCTTCAGCGGTAGCCTGCTTGGTGGCGTTCTCCTCGACCTGCAACCCCGCCTCCTCGAATGTGATGCTGCGCATAATAACCTTATCGCCATTCGATACAAATACAATCACCTTGCTGTACTCGTCAATCGTAGCACTTGTGGCGATGTGAATTTTTCCTGTCAAGCCGTTCGCATCATCAGCCACCGCCTTTGCCTTGATGTCGGCAGAAGATGTAACCTCAACCTTTACGGCATCGGTTGCACTTGTAACGGTATAACCAATCTCGCGGGTAGAGTTTGGCGACATAACCACCAAATCACTCTCGGCAAACTCAATACTCAATGCTAAACTCTTTGGAAGGGTGATAACAGTACCATCAGCGAGTGTGAAATATACATTACTCTCGTCTTGTGTAACATCTTGGAAGAATGAATCACCATCTACGCCATCAATACCATTTGTGCCATTCGTTCCGTCGGTACCATTTGTACCATCCTTGCCATCCTCTCCCGTAGCCTTGCCGAGTTGAGTCCACGATGCGCCATTGTCATATGAAACATACCAATAGTCGTCCTCGATTTTTAATTGAGGTGTAATGCCATCTTTGCCGTCCTCGCCATCAGTGCCGTCTTCGCCGTCAGAGCCATTAGTACCATCCTGTCCGTCTTTACCGTCAAGACCTTGTGCCTTGATTTTGTTGCCATCATTGTCGAGCAACCAATCTCCGTCAAGTGTCCAATAATAGATGCCGTCGGCGTCTTGCTTTACGCCGATTTGTGGAGTGTATCCATCTTTTCCATCCTTGCCATTGGCTCCATCCTGACCGTCTTTGCCATCTGCGCCATTCTTGCCATGATATATAGTAATGGTCTTGCCACTCTTAAATGTGATTGTGTAACCCACCTCTTCGCCATTCTTGCTGATAGGAGCAACATTTGTAATGTAATCGTTTTGACTCAGGGCGTTCACAATAGTCTGCAAAGATGAAATGTTGGTGTTCATCTGCTGACATAATTGTTCAAGTTTTTCGACTCGATTCTCCAAGTTATCCACACGCCCAACAAGTGCGCTGTCGTCATAACTTTCGCTACAAGCTGCGATAAATAGCGTTGTCGCAACAAGTAAATAGGTAAAAAGTTTTTTCATAGGTTATATATTTTTAGTTTAATATATTTGCATTGCCGTAAGTTGCTGAAAATGAATGAAATACCCCCCCCGAAAATCGGGGAGGGGTATTTCGTTACCCTTATTGTGTTATGTTCGCATAATTACGGTAGTTTGTTAATACAAATATAACGAATAAAAATATAAAAATAAAATCATATCATATATTTTGATGCTAATATATTATTGGCATATAAAACAAAAAAACCGAAACTTTACGTTTCGGCTCTTTGTTGGGCTACCAAGATTCGAACTTGGAATGACAGGACCAGAATCTGTAGTGTTACCATTACACCATAGCCCAATTTTATGTCGTCGTTTTCGACACTGCAAAAGTAGAATATTATTTCTAATCTGCAAAGAAAAAATTAAGTTTTTTTAATTATTAGTGCGTTTTTTTAATCAAAATCGTGTTTGATGGTATTAAATATGCTATTATGGATTTAATATTATCTTTGCTTTTGGTGTTAATTTACCATATAACCTGTTTTATGGGTTGCTCTATTTACATTTAGTGTATTTTAATAACAATGAAGAGTAAGGCTTATCCAACTTGAGTTTCAGCGATTGCATCAGTTCGGCGCCCACGATTGTAACAACTTCGCCCGAATCAACATTTGTCACCTCGTAAGTTGCATCGGGGAGTAAGCCACGCAACTTTACCTCAATTTCTGGTTGCTGATTATCCTTGCGGCGGAATGCCATCACGATACCTGTATCGTCAGATGGACGGTTGAGTTGATATGCCAACCAAACAGTATCGGGGGTATGATCCTGTAAGCCTGTGAGTGGATAGTAATCTTCCAAGTAATATGGACGTAACGACATAATCTCTTTGAGAGCATGCTGCATTTCTGCAATTGTTACACGCTGAGTAGTTGACTCCCAGTTTAGACCCGTTGCTGAGCTCATGCTCGAACGCAGCGAATAAGACCCTGTGCCATAAGTTCCCGTGCCATGCAGTGGCAGGAAGAAATTGAGTCCATAAGTGTGGCACTGATAACCATTCACTTCACCATAGTTATAATCTGTTCTCCATAATGGTATGCTACGGCTTGTTGTCTCAAGGTCAATACGGCGACCTCCTGAAGCGCAGTTATCAATCATAATATTGGGAAAGCGCTCAATTAGATAATCCCAGAAAGCATATAGACCCTCGATGTGACGAATCTCTTTCATGCCAATGCGACCAGGCTCATCAAACGTCAACCAATATGGATCGATTGGCATATTGAAATCTTGACGATAGGTATCAATGCCATTTTCCTCAATAAAGTCGCCAATATGCTTGCATACCCACTCCAGGGCCTCCTTGTTACCTAAATCAAGAAGATTGTTTCCAGGACCCACCTTCAGCAACCACTCAGGATGCTCCTTTGCCAGACGAGAACCATCGAAAACTCTTTCAGGCTCAAACCAAACCAATAATCTAGCTCCAATTGAGTGTGCTGCATCGCTCAAAGGCTTTAATCCTCGTGGGAAACGCTCCTTATCAGCGTACCAGCTACCTACGCTGTTCCACCACGAGCCGTTAGGGCCTCCTGCACCCTCATACCAACCCGCATCGAGCCATATCGACTCAGGCTTCAAGCCAAACATTTTATAGCGTTTGATAAGACCAACGGCAAACTCCTCGGTCAAACAACCATACTCATTACAGGGTGCAGGATCACCCCAATCCAAACCTCCATTGATTGGAGAATAGCTTCCCAACTCATCAGTTGGGCGGCGAGTATGATGTGCAAGAATAAAGCGGCGAAACATGTTGTTTCCGGTCATAAAATCCTCTCCTTGCCAGAATAACATCGAGACAAGAGGCGTACGGATAGCCTCACCAGGGTAGAGATGCAAATCCATACGTTTCATTCCCGCTGAGATATTAACACACTTTATCTTGGGGGCAGACACGTCGGCGAACCATGTTCCTGTCCAACCTATAGCTACCAAGACACCATTGTTGTCAGGTGTGATTACATTGAAGAAAGGGAATGCTGAAGTATCTGACGATCGACCGTGCATAGGCGACATACTCAATGGCTGTGTGTTGGTGATGGTTGTCATCAGTGGCCTGAAATCGGCCCTGTCGTGGTTGCTGCCCAATGAGTGCAATACGTTAAAGTCCCCCATATTTGTCGTTAAAGCAGAGTAGTCCAATGCATTAACCTTAGTAATTTGCGGAGTATTGGCAGAACCTGTGTTTGTAAAGTTCAACACCCATTCCACTGCGCTAAACTCCTGAAAACCCTTGACGTGGCAATCTACTTTCAAACCTGTGGCACGATCCTGATATGTAGCCACATACTCTATTACGCCTTCCGTAGATTCTTGTTTCTGCAAAGAATGCTGCCACCTGCGAATAAATTGTTGAGAGTGTATGCCATCGTATATAAACGAGAATGGAGGGGTCTTTCCTCGGGCAAAAGTAGTTGTTATCCACTTTTCTACCGAGGAGGGAACTTCAATACGTTGTGCTGTTTGAGCATTGATATTCACTACACTTAATAATATAGCTACTAAGATTAATAATCTTTTACTCATACCCTAGTTTATTGAGATTACATTATTATACAAAGTTAGTATTTTATTCTATTTTTCGCTATCTTTGTAAAAATAATAGATTGTTATGATTGTATATTATACGATAGGAATAGCTGTATTAGTTGTCATTAGTATAGTACTTTTGATTCTTCTTATAGGGCAGCGCAACCAAAATAAGATATTGAGTAAAGAGCTTTCGATGGCAAATGAATTCGTTACACAGACGAAAGCCGAGTTGACAGCTCAAGAGTTGTCGATGCGCCAAACTATAGAACAGGAACGTACCATGCGAGAACATGAGCAGATGGCCCGTGTAAAGGCTGAAGCAGCATTGGATGCTGAGCGTCGTTCTATCTCTGATAAGGTGCGTTCGCAGGAAGAGTTGCAAAATGCTTTGAAGGAGCAGTTTCGTAATCTTGCAAGCGATGTTTTGGTTGAGCAAAGTCGCCGCTTCAAGGATGAAAATCGTGAGTCTATGGATATGATTCTTAAGCCATTTAAAGATAATATTCAGGAATTTCGTAGTCGTGTGGATAATATTTTCACACAGCAAACCGAGCAAAGTGGTGTTCTGAAGAATGAACTTAAAAGATTGATGGAACTCAATCAGCAGATAACAACAGAAACCACAAATCTTACCAATGCTTTAAAGGGAAATTCTAAGATTCAGGGTGATTGGGGCGAGGTTATACTTGAGACCATACTCGATAGCTCTAACCTTATTCGTGGTGTGCATTATCACACGCAGTTAAATATCAAAGATGAGTCGGGAAATAACCTGCGTCCCGATGTGGTTTTAAATTTACCAAATAACAAGCAGATTATTATCGACTCTAAGGTGTCACTTACGGCCTATGTTAATTATGTTTCGGCACAAAGTGATATGGAGAGTAAAGCAGCCATGGCTGCTCACATAGCTTCGGTGCGTCAGCATGTTAAAGAGCTTAGTTCAAAGCGTTATCAGCAACTATTACAATCGCCCGATTTTGTAATAATGTTTGTGCCTAACGAGCCTGCATTCCTCGATGCACTAAAGGAAGATCACTCTATTTGGAGTGATGCATACGATAAAAAAGTTATTATCTCATCTCCTACAAATCTGTTTGCCTTGTTGAAGATTGTGGATGATTTATGGCGTCGTGACGATCAAACCAAAAATCAGGAGAATATTATTAAATTCGGGGTCGCACTGTACGAACAACTTGTGGCATTTACATCGGCACTTGAGAGTGTGGGTTCTAGCCTGGAACAAGCGCAGACAAAATACAAGGAGGCCTATAAGCGTCTTCACGAGGGTAATAATAACATTATTCGCGTTGGAGAGAAGCTCCGCAAGCTGGGATTGCCTACGACAAAAAAACAATCAGCACGCTTGGTTGAGTTGAGTGAAATTAATAGTAATGAAGATGTAGCTTCGGTTGAGGCAGTAAATGATGATAAACTATTAGCCAATGAATAGGGATTATATATTTTGGCAACGGCTTGACGCTTTGTTGGAACGTTCAAAAATTGTTATCGATCGTCCCAAAGGTTCCTCACACCCGCGTTTTCCCGACATAATATATGCATTGGATTATGGTTATCTGGAGGGTACGACATCAACCGATGGTGAGGGTGTTGATGTTTGGCTTGGTAGCGATAAAGAACAGCGATTGGATGCAATAATATGTACTGTCGATTTAGACAAGTGTGATTCAGAACTAAAGCTTTTGGTCGGTTGTACCGATGATGAAAAAGTATATATTGAGCGATTCTACAATGAGTATCCCAATATGGGTGCAAAAATAGTTTATAGGTAGTAGGTGATTTGTGATAAAATACGATTTTGTGGATAAAAATTCAATATTTGTTGAAATTTACTTGTTTTATTCGCTATAAATATCTATTTTTGGTATAGGAATTATTTTTAACAATTAATACTTATAACTATGAAGAAACTTATTTTAGCAGCTATTTTCTGTTTGTTCGCAGTAACAACTTTCGCACAGAACAATGCATTGGGACTTCGTATAGGTAGCGGTGCTGAGTTGCAGTACGATCACACTTTTGGCTCAGGTAATGTACTTAAGACAAATGTTGGTTTGTTTGATTTCAACGGCAGCCTTTTTGGTACATGTATTTATGACTGGGAGGTTTGCAATTGGGCAGATTGGACTCCAGATGCGGGAAATTGGTTCTTGCAGGCCGGTGTTGGTGGTGCTGTGGGTATCGTCAAGACTGAGAATGTAAGTGATTTTAATATCGGAGTTGCAGGTAATGTTGCTTTTGGTATCCATTTCTGTGACGCTCCTGTTACGCTGGCAATTGACTATCGTCCTACAATATTCTTATTGAATAACAGCTGGGGCAGTGGTTTCGGTAGTGCTGGTTTGAGTTGTGTAGTTCACTTCTAAACACTTCAAAATAAATAATAATGGTGCCAAAGCAGTTGCTTTTGGCACCATTATTATTTGAAGTCAATCGAGTTTGGATTGCAATTATTCGAAAATATAATACCACGAGTAGAAATTGTGATAGCCGTCACCCGACTCCTCCTTTATCCAATTCGACTCATCGAAGATTGACTCTTCCTCAATATTATCTATATCAAATGCCCACGAAAGGCTATCGGTCGGCGATGTAATAATCGAGATTCGTTGGTGATAGACTTCAAAATCTTCGGTTATACTTGAATAATGCCTCAGGGCAACGGTGGCTAAAAATGGGTCCCAGCCAGCCTTAACCATTTTATTCCAATTATTCGACCTCTCGTCCCAAGCAGTTCCCGATACTTGAACCGTATCTCCCGACGATATGGTGTATTGACAATGTAGCCTTTCAGTGAAAGAGTAAGCCCTGAACGTAATGTCTGCTTCACTCCTATTAATAATATATGCACGCCCTTGGTTTTGGGGATCTAATGCCCATTCGGGGTCACACGACGTAGCCAATGCCGCAGCAAAGAGCAGCAACAATATAGTACGCTTCATAGTATCGAATTATAACAACTTCTGAAACAGGATCTCATCCAACGCACCATCAGATGTTACAATCCACTCCTTACGCCTACCGCACTCGGTGTAACCAGCTCGAAGGAATAGTTGCAGACTCGCCTTATTATCTTCGGTCACGCTACACCACAACTGTCGCATATGTAACACACTGCGCACATATCCTTCAAGGACAGTTAAAGCATCCAAAGCATAACCCTTATGGCGATACTCTGGCGAGATGATAATTCCCACTCCGGCACGCATGTTTTGTGGGTCGAACTCAAACAAGTCAATTGCACCAACTGTATCCCCATCCTTTGACTCGACAACAAGACGCATTTGGCGAGTAGCATAGATGTCAAATTGTTGCTCTTCAATCAACCGGGAAAGTACATGGCGAGAAAACGGAGCCACAGTTCCGCTTACTCGCCATATATCTGTATCATTCTCCCACTCATACATCGCATCAAGGTCACGAGGCTCCAAAGCTCTCAAACTGCATGTATGTCCCTCGATGTTCATAATGGAAAAGTTTACAAGCCAATAATCTTATTATGTATAAGCATAGCTACACCCCATGCATTAGCATTCTCCGACATCTTAGATTGGCGGAACTTGGTATCCTTATATACAAGATTGAGCGAATACTTGTTTGTAGAAGACTTTAGCGGTAGCATGATGTAGTCACCCGCAGCTGCCAAATTACCTCCCACGATAACGGTTTCGGGGTTGAAAGTGTTAATTAGGAATGCAACAGCTTTACCCAATTTCTCACCGACTTCTTCGATAAGTTCAATTGAAAGGTTGTCGTCATTTTGTGCTGCTGCGATAATGTCATCGATGTGAATACGTTCACCTCTGTCATACTTGTCGCGAAGAATAGTGTTTACGCCACTCTTAATAAGTTTGACAATCTTCTCCTCAATAGCGATACCCGACACCTCGGTCTCTAAACAACCCTTCTTACCACAGGCACAAATTGTTTCATTATCAAAGAATGGAATATGACCAAACTCTCCAGCAAAGCCATTCTTTCCGTAATAGAGTTTGCCATCTATCACAATACCGATAGCTACACCTCGACCCAAATGTAGGTAGATTACATCTCTATCAACCTTTGATTTACTGCAATTATACTCTGCATAGCATCGTGCACGTGTGTCATTCTCAAGCAAGACACTTATCTTTACCCTATCCTGGATTATATTGCTTAACGACTCCTCCTCTGATGTGAAGTATGCGTAACTGCGGCCAGTTTCAGGATTTACACGTCCTACGATAGAGACTCCCAATCCCAAGATCTTACCACGGTCGATACCGCAATCATTAATGAAGTTTTCAATGTTTGAGCAAATCTTTTCCAAGCACTGAGGTCGATTTTGCAACTCAAACGAAGAATCAATAACCTCTTTTATAATATTATTCTGCAAGTCTGTGATTACGAAAGTCATGTTGTCACGAGCAACGTTCACACCCGCAAAATAGATTGCTGAATTAGCCAATCCGAAAACATTAGGGCGACGGCCTCCTGGAGTTTCAACCTTACCCAAATCGTTTACAATGTTATCTTCGATGAGTTCTTGTACCAACTTCGTAATGGTCGGAACGCTTATATGTAGCTCCTTGGTCAGTTCAGATAGAGTACACTCCCCATTTACTGCCATGTAAGCTATAATGTTACGCTTGATAATGTTGTTCTTGTGCGTAATACCCTTAAGTTGCTTATTGGGCTCAATGTTGAAAAATTCTGCTAACGATGACATAGTTTATTTTTGAGTATTATTATTATGTGTTACGCAAATATAGTTACTTTTACACGAAAAACCCAATCTTTTTTAATTATTTTACAATATTTATTAAATTTTACGCTATATTTTACCCCACTATAAAAAAATACACCCCAAACTACTATTATTTACCACATAGAGGTTGCAATGAGCATCTGTTGGTGGCGACTGTTTGGAAAATTGCTCTTTACATTTTACCTTTGCCATTGATTTAACTATGAACTTATGGCGAGTTCAATAAACATTTGTAATCATGAAACATGCTTATGTTTTTCCTGGACAAGGTGCGCAATACCCTGGTATGGGAAAGGATTTATATGAGAATAATGAAGAGGCAAAAGCTCTTTTTGAACAGGCAAATGATATCCTTGGCTTCCGTATAACTGATATTATGTTTGAGGGTTCGGCAGAGGATCTCAAGCAGACTAAGGTTACACAACCTGCTGTATTCCTTCATTCGGTGATTTTGGCAAAGATATTGGGTGCTAAGCCTGATGCCGTTGCAGGTCACTCATTGGGCGAATTCTCGGCATTGGTAGTTGCTGGAGTCCTCTCATTTGAGGATGGTCTTCGGTTGGTGTCGAAGCGAGCTATGGCTATGCAGCGATGTTGCGAAAGTCAGCCAGGAGGTATGGCTGCGATTTTGGGATTAGAGGATAGCGTTGTAGAGTCGGTATGTGCCGAGATTGATGGAGTGGTTATAGCTGCAAATTATAATTGTCCAGGTCAGTTGGTGATTTCGGGTGCTGATCAGGCCATTGATGCTGCGTGTGTAAAGCTCAAGGAGGTCGGTGCAAGACGTGCTCTTCGTTTGCCTGTGGGAGGCGCTTTTCACTCACCTTTGATGGAGGCTGCGCGCCAGGAGTTGGAGCAGGCTATATCAGAAGTAGAGTTTAGTGCTCCTGTATGTCCTATCTATCAGAATGTAGATGCCAAGCCGCAAACTGATCCGGAAATAATCAAACAAAATATTATAGCTCAACTTACAGCGCCTGTTCGTTGGACTCAGATTTCCCGTAATATGTTGGCAGATGGAGTATCGGAAATTACCGAATTGGGCCCCGGTATGGTTTTGAAGGGGCTAATTAATAAGGTTAGTGCCGATGTTGTAGTAGAGTCAAAAGCAACAATGTAGCGTGATATTAAGCGGCTTTTGATAGTACACAAGATATGTATTTAATAAGTCCCAATCTAACATGTTAGATTGGGACTTATTATCTTATACATTCACATGTCAAGATAGTTAGATATGCTTGTCTATCATATAATTATTTCTTTCAGGAGCATTGCGATTTATTAATTCGCCAAGGAAACCTGCCAAAAATAGCTGTGCTCCGAGGATAATAGCCAGAATGGCTACAAAGAATAGAGGCTGTTCGGTAATGGGACGCAAGGGTAACATATTCCATTGCTTATACAACTTATCCGCAATAACCCATACTGTAGTGCCACCTCCGAGCAAAAACATAATCGTTCCAAGGCTGCCAAAGAAATACATAGGTGAGCGACCAAAGTGCGACATGAATGATACCGTAATCAAATCAAGATACCCCTTGACCATACGTTCCATACCAAACTTGGATACTCCATACTTGCGCTCCTGATGTTGCACGACCTTTTCCCCGATACGCTTGAACCCGGCATGTTTTGCTAAAATAGGAATATAGCGGTGCATCTCACCATAAACTTCAATAGACTTTACTACACGACGGCGGTATGCCTTCAGTCCGCAGTTAAAATCGTGTAGCTTGATGCCAGATACTATGCGTGCCGTCCAGTTGAAGAATTTGCTTGGCAGACGTTTGCCTGCAGGGTCAAAACGTTTTTTCTTCCAACCTGAAACAAGATCGTAACCCTCCTCTATAATCATGCGATAGAGCTCTGGAATCTCATTGGGAGAGTCTTGCAAATCGGCATCCATAGTGATGACCACCTCGCCCTCAGCCTCCTTGAATCCGCAATAAAGTGCTGCCGACTTGCCATAGTTGCGAGCGAAACGTATACCTTTGATTGTTGCATACTGCTCTTTTAATCGTTCAACCTCCACCCACGAACCATCTGACGAACCATC
>JAGBTO010000031.1 GCA_017631285.1 Alistipes sp. | reverse complement strand
GTTATGCAATTTATAGTAAGTTGAACGTGGTAAATTTGTTATTTTTTAATAAAGGCTTGCAATCGTAGAATAAATTTTATATATTTGCGTAGATAAATGTAACACTAAAATTATACAGTTATGGCAAATTTGAGAATCCTGGAGAAGGAGATTGATTATCGTTTGGAGGAGTTTGTCTTCGATTGTGAGATGGCAATATCTTTCCAGCCCTCAAAAGAAGAGGCAGTTGTTGGTTTGATGGAGAAGGCGGTTGATTTGCGCAACGTGCTTTATGTTAAGGCTAACAATCCAACCGAGCCAAAGAACGCATCGTTGGTGAAGAAGTATTACGCAGCTTTCCGTCGTGATATGGTATCTTCATTCACAAGCCTCTTTAACGAGTTGAGCGAGGTAAACGCAGCCAACTAATCAACTCTGTTTTTGAAAAATTATCCCACCCGAAAAGGTGGGATTTTTTGTTTCTTGCGTGAAAGATGATTTATATAAGACATTGTATACCTGAAAAATTGCACTATTTGGATAATAATTTGTAAGTTTGTATCACTGTTTAATAATCCAGGCTTATGAAACGACTTCTCTTTTTATTTGTTTTTGTATTTACTTTATTTGGATGCGATAAATTTGATGAGTTACCCCAAACTCCTATTATTCCTGATGGTGATCAATTTCATAGTATCAAAGGAGATATAAATGGATTTGATGAGTTTGTTTACAACGACAATTCATTTATATTCTATAAAGAAAATGATGCAGGTCTACCTGAGGCTATGTTGGTATATGTAAACGATGATGAAGAAGAGGTTCTTGAAGCCGTATATTTCAATGAGTCAGGTATTCCAGAATATTATAATATCAATGGTAAGAGTATATATGTTGAGAATATACGTGGTAAATTATGTGATTTGCTTATTGTAAGCGAGGATGGAACCTTTACAACACTAAAGGATGTTGATGCCGATGTTGATATCAATCAATTCTGGCGTGAACAGCAAGCTACGCGTGCATCAAATGGTTCCTCTGTTGTTGGGGCTGTTAATTTATCAGATAGAATACTTGGCGCAAGATACCTTATGCAAGGATCGGTAGATATGGCTCTTGGCGCATATGGTATGCTTATGAGTTGTGCAATGCTTGTTCCAGGATGTAATGTCGTTGTGGGTACTATTGTGGTAGTTGGCGGTTTGGTGGCGTTAACACAATTTACATCAGGTGCTATGAAGGTGGCGCGTGCTACTGATTTGCTTGTGAGTGATGGTACACATACTGATGGAATTTACGATACAACGAGTGAAGCACTTAGCCGTACAAGCACCGTATGCGGTGCTATTACTGGAAGTGTTGGAAAGGAAGCTGCAAATGCTGTCATTGATGGAAGTGTGGATGCAACGCTAGATCAATGGGATAAGAGAGCTCGAGATGCAGAGGCGTTAGAAAAGAAACGAAGAATCGGTGCTCTAACACTTGCGACACTTGATGCAGATGTTGACTGCGAAAATTGTAGTGCGACTCTTCATGGTTCACTATCTTCAATTTTATCGTCAAATGATTATGCAGGTATCTATATTTCTGATGACCCATCTACTGAGACTGTCTTGGATTGTAATTCGACACGAGCTCATAACGGAAGTTTATCTTTTACGTTTGATAATTTGGAACGACGTAAGACTTACTATTACCGAGTATATTATGCTTCAGAAGAGTTGGAACGTACACTTGTGGGTAAGAGCAAAAAGTTTGTTGTGCCTGGTGTTAAAACTAATGGTTACACCAAGGTGTCAGATAATAGCTACAACGTTAGTGTAGAAGCAATACTTGGAGAGCCTATATCTGATGCAGAGGTCGGTGTATGTTATAGTACCGAAGAAAGAATGCCAACTATTAAGGATAATATAACCGACACCAGTCAAATTTCGAGTTCTCAAACCCTCACTTTTTCAATATATAGCAAGGAACTCCCTTGTTACTATCGAGCATATATGATTTTAGAGGATGGTACTATTGTTTACGGAGATACTAAGACTATTGATGAGCCTAAGAGCGAACGCGATATTCTTATTCAGTTCTATCACGACACAGGAGGTGATAATTGGGCAGACAATGATAATTGGTGTTCAGATAAACCCCTTGAAGAGTGGTGTGGAGTCACATGTAACAATGAGGGCCGAGTGATAGGGTTGAATTTAGTAGATAATAATTTGTCTGGTAATGGTAACTTGTCAGGATTAACAGCGTTGGTGGAACTTTGGTGCTATTACAACCAACTCGCTTCATTAGATGTATCAGGCTGTACGGTGTTGGAGTATCTCAGTTGCGGTGGCAACCAACTCACGTCATTAGATGTATCAGGCTGTACAGCGTTGGTGGAACTCTGTTGCTTAGGCAACCAACTCACTTCATTGGATGTATCATGCTGTACGGCGTTGCAGTATCTCGGTTGCGAAAGCAACCAACTCACGTCATTAGATGTATCGGGATTAACGGCGTTGGAGTACCTCTATTGCTATGATAATAGAATAACTCAAGTAATACCAGATTATTTATATGGGGTGGATTTTATTTATGATGTTCGCTATTATTATTGGCCAGACGACGATGGTCATTATACCGATCGTGGCGTGGGATGGTGGTATCCAGGAGAACCGGAAAAAGGCTATCATGGCAAATAAGTCATCCGAGGCGTCCCAGCTGAAAGTAAAGAGGGTTATAGACAAAAAATAAGAGGGCGTTTCTTTAGCGACCTCTTACCTCGAAACTCATTGCAAGAATAAATAAAGAAGGAAATACCTATACCTTTTTCTAACGACCGCAGGAGCAGGGCAAAGGCTCCGAGCGAGAGAGGGCAAAGGAAACTACAAAGTAGTTTGACGATGTTGGCGAAGGGCTGTCGGGCTTGCACGAACAGACACTCGCCAATGTCGTTATAGGCTCGCAGAGCTCTTTGCCCACGAGCTAGCAGAGGCTTGCTGCGTAAGCAGGTTGAAAGAAAAGGGCTTGCAACATAAATAAAAATAGGCGAGAATCTCACGATTGTCGCCTACCTCAGGGCTCATTGCAAGCCCTTTTCTAACCCAAACTTAAATAAATGAAGAAACTTGGTGGTTTATCAACCACTGAAGAATAAACGAGCAACTATTTTGCCAAAGTATGTTGGTAATCCTTATGTGCTATTATTGAGTACAATTGTTATAAAACAGAACAGGGGAGCTTCTCAGCTGCCCTGTTCAATAAACTACTAACCCAAACTTTAAATAAATGAAGAAACCTCGCAACGGTCGTTGCCGTCGCTGTAATAGTATATCGCAAAGCGTGTGCCATTTATTGTGTGGGCAACATTTTATGACCATATGTGGTGCGCTAATGTCCAAAACCGATATGACGCAATAATTATCCCCTCAACTTATGCCAAAATCGCAGAAAAAATCTTAACTTTGTGTATAGAGTAAAACAACTAACACTATACCATTATGAAGAATTTTTTTGGACAACAGCATTTGAAACAAAGGCTTTCTATGGGAATGGTTTTTATAGCCATTATTGTTCTTTCCGTAATTTGTGCGAAGTGGGATACATCGGAGCCCGTGCCGGCAGAGTTTAAGCGTTGGAGCGAGAATAAAGCCAACGAGTGGTACGCCCAGCAGCCTTGGATGTCGGGTTGTAACTTTATCCCCAGCAATGCCATCAATCAGCTTGAGATGTGGCAGGAGGATACCTTCAGCCCTGAACTCATCGACAAGGAGTTAGGCTGGGCCGAGGAGCTTGGCTTCAACGTGATGCGTGTGTTCTTGCATAGCAAAGCGTGGGAGGCCGACAAGGAGGGCTTCAAGAAGCGCATTGACGAGTACCTTAACATCTCAATGAGCCACGGCATCCGCACCATGTTCGTTATCTTCGACGACTGCTGGAACGCCGAGGGTGCAGTTGGTAAGCAGCCCGAGCCAAAGGTAGGCACTCACAACTCTGGTTGGTTGAAGGACCCATTCATCTCGCGTCGTGCCGACAAGGAACAGCTATTTGCCGAGCTGAAACCTTATGTGGTGGATATTATGACTACGTTCAAGGACGACGAGCGTGTGGTGATGTGGGATGTGTATAACGAGCCTAATAGCGACGATTCGATTCCTCTTCTGGAAAAGGTCTTTGAGTGGGGTCGTGAGGTCAATCCATCGCAGCCTATGACCTCGAGCGTGTGGACTTTCGGTATCGATAAGATTAGCAGCGTGCAGCTCAAAAATTCCGATGTGTTGAGCTATCACAGCTACTCGGGTCGCGAGGTGCACTCTGAGTGGATTAAGTATTTCAAGATGCACAACCGCCCTGTGGTCTGCACCGAGTATATGGCACGCACCATCGACAACTGCACATTCCAGAACGTTATGCCACTTATGAAGGAGCAGAACGTTGTGGCTATAAATTGGGGTTTCGTGTCGGGCAAGACCAACACCATCTATGCGTGGAATACTCCAATCGAGTCGGGCGAGGAGCCTGAGGTGTGGTTTCACGACATCCTGCGTCAGGACAAGACTCCATTCAGCGAGGATGAAATTCGCGTTATCAAGGAGTGCAACCAACGATAGCGAATGATAGCGATACTCTAAAAACGGGGCTGCCGAGTTGTTCGACAGCCCCTTCATTATGCGAATGAAGATAATTGTAATGGGGTATAACCACCCCTGAGGTTTAATCTTCCCACTCTTGGCGGGTATACATCACACCCTTGATTTGGGTGTTACCAACATTTATGGGCATCATTATATCCAGCATATTGGCTCCCGTTGAAAGGGTACTATACTCATAAGAGGTGATGTAGTGTATTCCATCGCCTATAAGATGCAGCATGTCCTTTTCGAGGATACGGTAGTCGTATTCACCTGGTTTGATGAAACCTTTGTAACGGGTGCCCTCGACGATGATTTTATTACCCTTGACCTTTATCGTAGGCAGATGGTATATCACCCCGTGGATTTTCTCCTTGGAAGGTTTCTTGATTAAACCAATAGGTCGGTACTCACCATCGGCAAATCGTGGGATATAGGGTTTGTTCTGCTCGGAGTTTTGCAAACTACTCAGGTCGATATCGTTAATTCTCCAGCTATCCTCGAAGAATGTGAGCTTGTCCACCTTGCAATTTATTGGTGGGAATATGAGCTGGAACGTGCCATCGCCCGACTGGGGAATCCAATACTTTGTGTCCATCTTGGTGCCATATACATTGCGTATAGGATATCTCGCATCGCCCGTTATGAGTGCTGTGTTGTTCTGTATGCGTACCCAATATGTCGGAGGGCCCCAGATGCGGAAATCAACCACCGTCTGCTCGTCGGTGAAGGTTATCTTGGTAATCTTGATGTTGTCGTTGGCATTCTGCTTTGGGTCCTCTATGACACCGCGTGGAGCACTCATGGTCGTTGAGTGGTGGTATGAGTTCCACTCGCCGAAACCAACATCGTTTCTATGGCTCAGGTACATGGTAAGCTGCGTACGCACAGGCTCTCCGTTGCGTTTGGCAGGTGTCCACTTGGGTGCTGCGGCGCACAGTCTTTCTATTGGTTCTAATGGAATATACTCGGGTGCCACAATTCTACCGTCCAATACTCGGTCTAAGCCCGACAGTAGGTGCACCGAGCCATCCTTCTCGATGACAAATTGGGCTGGGTAGATATAACTGGCTGGCTTATTTTTGAATATTTCGTTATAAAGCTCCTTTTGACTCTGCATCCACTCTAAGAAAGCCTCCTTTGCCTCCTTGTCCTGCTTACCCTGGAAGCGAGGTGATTGTTCTACGTAATAGTATATCACATCGGTCTCGGGCGAAAGGTCGAGAATATTCTGCGTATTCTGCGTGAGTATGACCTGTGTAGGCACGGCTCGCTCAATGAGGTTGCAGTCGTGTTCGCACAGATAGAAGTAGAGTACGTTCACCTGCTCTAACGAGAGTTTGTTTCTAAGCTCAGCAACTGCATAACGTGCCCAATCTCTTACGCGACGCACGTCGGCTACCGAAGCTCCATCCTTGGCATCAACCACGATGACGGCGTTGCTTGCAGGGTAGCTCCACTCCTTGCCACCAGCCCACTTGTGCTTAAGCATCTGCGACGATGCGGTCTGGGTGATGAACTGTTGCAAATATCGTAGTATGTTGTCCTCTGAGAGGTCGCTTAGTGCAAAAGAGACTAATTGTGAGTTCTCGCCCTCCTTGATTTGTACCTCATCGCCATCAACCGTCAGGCGAAT
>JAGBTO010000030.1 GCA_017631285.1 Alistipes sp. | reverse complement strand
TGATTGTGGTGAACTGTATCATATTGGGCCGTGCCGAGGCGTTCGCATCTAAGAATGGTGCGTTGGATTCTATCCTCGATGGTGTAGGTATTGGTTTGGGCTTTACCATTGCATTGACACTTATTGGTGCCGTGCGCGAGATTTTGGGTAGCGGTGCTATCTTCGGTTACTCGTTCGGTATTAGCGACTATATGCCTTTGGTATTCGTATTGGCTCCGGGTGCATTCTTTGTGCTGGGCTATATGATGGTGTTGTTTAACAAATTAGCTAAGAAGTAGTTATGGAGCTTTCATATTTCGCAATTATCATCGGTGCGATATTCGTAAATAACGTTGTTTTCGCACAGTTCCTCGGTATTTGCCCCTTCTTGGGCGTATCGTCTAAGGTGAATACCTCGCTGGGTATGGGCGCTGCCGTAACCTTCGTTATGGCTTTGGCATCTATCGTGGCGTGGTCTATTCAGACTTATATCCTTGTGCCGTTGCAGATTGAGTATATGCAGACTATTGTCTTCATCCTCGTTATTGCGGCATTGGTGCAGATGGTGGAGATCGTGTTGAAGAAGGTGTCGCCCGCGTTGTATCAGGCGTTGGGTATCTTCCTCCCGTTGATTACTACAAACTGTGCTGTGTTGGGTGTGGCAATCCTTATGATTCAGAAGGAGTTCAACCTCTTGCAGAGCTTCACTTACTCTGTTTCTACCGCTATCGGTTTTGCTATGGCTTTGGTGTTGTTTGCAGGTATCCGCGAGCGCTTGGAGTTGGACGGTGTTCCTGCAGCGATGAAGGGTAATCCTATCGCATTGATTACAGCCGCTATCCTCGCTATGGCCTTTATGGGCTTCTCGGGTTTGGTATAGTATATATTCCGATGAATTATATTTTTGGGGTGGCGCATAGGTGCTGCCCCAATTTTTTTGCCTAAAAAATTGCTTTTCGAGAATAAAAATTATATTTTTGTCGAACTATTTAAGGGGTAATAACTCAGTGAAATTCAAAAAGATGTTGCGCCATAAGGAAAATATCGTATCGCAGGCCGTGTCGTTGGTGACATTGTCGAGCGCGGTGTGCTTTTCTGCGTCGAGCCGAAATGCGGGCGTAATACTACCCCCCCCCTACGAGGCTTAATCGCCTGATAATCAACAAACTATACGAAAATAACTTAACACGCTCTCGGCGTGGGCTTTTTTGTGCCCTGCTGTGAGTGTTTTTTTGTATGTCTAAATAAATTATCTAATAACTTAAACACAAACAAAACTATGAGAAACGAAGAGAAGAAAGTGTACTCAGCACCCGAGGTTGAGGTGATTGAGGTAGCAGTAGAGCAGGGTTTTGCTGCATCAGGTGATGGTTATCCACAGTGGGGCGATGAGATTCCTCTTTAATCAGCCAAATGTTAAATAGTAAAAATTTGAAAGAGAGATGAAGAAAGTATTTATGGCTGCCTTGGCGTTGACAATGGCAGTATTTGTAAGTTGCTCAAAAGACGACTTCAATGTAGAGAATAATGATGTAAAGGTAAACTTTACCGTTGCAGAAAAGCCGAGTTTTGATACTGATACTCGTGCAGTAAAAACAAAATGGGCTAACGGTGACCAGATACTTGTTTTCCTTGGAACAAAACAAGATGTTTATACGATACGTGGAAATAGTAGCGAAAGCACTATTACATTGTCTTATAATGGGTCTACTTGGACTGGAACAACAGGTACATTAGATGCAGCCATAGCCAGTGCTGAAGGTGGTAATTATTTAGCAGTTCATTATAGAGGTGAAGTTGGTTTAGGTACTGAATCAGATTATAATGTGACCTTAAAAAACTATAACGGTGGTGAATATATGACATACAAAGGCACATATACCAAGACTGGTGATGTTATTGAATTGGGCGAATTGTCATTGGCATATCCTGAAGGTGCTATGTATGTATCTGTTAAAGGTTTGGCAAGTATGGCAGATAAGGAATGGAGAATGATGATACTTAATGAAAATTATGCCGGCGGTTATGTTCAACAGAATACGAATTTTACAGCAGATGCTTTTAAAGCTGGCGAACTTACTATTAATAGTCAAGCTGTAGTAATTAGAGGAGAAAACAATAAAAAAGGCTCAAGTTCTGTAGTAAACGGTAACGATTTGTCTTTCTTCTTTATTGATAAGGCTGGTACTTCGTCAAAATACACATTCTATTTAGTATCTGATGTAGCTGGTTATTTTGCCTATACTACAACATCATCTGTTGAAGGGAATAAAGCATATTTGCTTCCAGAACTTACTATCGAAGGTGGTTACGTGGCAGCAGGATGTAAATGGTATAAACCAACAACTAATGAATAATAGCCTCGGCTACTGAGTAGCCAGCACCAAAATCCGCTTGGCGGTAACAAGACTCAGTATTCGTACTATTAAAGACTGCACTTTGTTGCAGTCTTTTTTTATGGGTTTGAGGGCACGATAAGTTTGGTTTATAGCAAGGTAAATTCTTTTTATCGTTTTTGCGTGTTTTTGCGCGGTTTGTGTATTACTTTTGTAATAGAGAAAAACGAAAATCATTAACAAGCAAAAAACTATAAGATTATGGATAAGTATGTATGCAACCCTTGTGGATGGATTTATGACCCAGCAGTTGGTGACCCCGAGAATGGTATTGAGGCTGGTACAGCGTTTGAGAATCTGCCCGAAGATTGGGTATGCCCTTTATGTGGCGCAGGTAAGGAGCTTTTTGAACAGATAGATTAAAGAAAAAGGTGCTAACTTTTGGTTAGCACCTTTTTTAATATGTTATCCGAATTACTCGGGCTTAACGAGCGAGAGATACAACTCGTCGAGCTGTGACTGGTCGATAACCGAGGGAGCGTCCAACATTACGTCGCGGCCTGCGTTGTTCTTCGGGAATGCGATGAAGTCGCGGATAGACTCCGAGCCACCAAAGAGTGAGCACAAGCGGTCGAAACCGAATGCCAAACCACCGTGAGGAGGCGCACCGAACTTAAAGGCGTTCATCAGGAAGCCGAACTGCTCCTGTGCCTTCTCGGGTGTGAAGCCCAAAATCTTGAAGATAAGAGCCTGCAACTGTGCGTCGTGGATACGGATTGAACCACCACCAATCTCTGTACCGTTACATACGAAGTCGTAAGCGTTAGCACGTACGCGACCGGGATCGCTCTCGAGGTACTCTACGTCCTCGGGCTTGGGCGATGTGAAGGGGTGGTGCATAGCGTAGTAGCGCTCTGTCTCGTCGTCCCACTCGAACATCGGGAAGTCAACAATCCACAACGGCGCGAACTTCTTGGGGTCACGCAAGCCTAACAACTCGGCAACGTGCAGACGCAATGCGCAGAGCTGTGTGAGGGCCTTGAACTTCTTGCCGCACAACACCAACATAAGGTCGCCATTCTGCGCACCCATACGCTCGGCCATAGCCTGCAAATCCTCTGCTGTGAAGAACTTATCGATAGAAGACTTGAGGTTACCCTGCTCGTCTTTACGAATCCATACCAAACCCTTAGCACCCACCTGCGGACGCTTAACATAATCGGTCAAGGCGTCAATCTGCTTACGTGTGTAGCCTGCGCAACCTGTAGCGGCGAAACCTACAACGTACTCCGCATCGTCAAATACGGGGAATGAGTGGCCGTGTGCCAAATCGGTAATATCGTGGAACTCCATACCGAAGCGCAAGTCGGGCTTATCTGAACCATACTTCTCCATAGCCTCAATCCAAGGCATACGCTGGAAGGGCTCCGAGAACTCTACGTTCATTACATCCTTGAACATATACTTTGCCCAACCCTCGAAGATCTCCAAAACGTCCTCCTGCTCTACGAACGACATCTCGCAGTCGATCTGTGTGAACTCGGGCTGACGGTCAGCGCGGAGGTCCTCATCACGGAAACAACGTACAATCTGGAAATAACGGTCGTAACCTGCAACCATCAACAACTGCTTCAAAGTCTGGGGTGACTGGGGCAGTGCGTAGAACTGGTTGGGGTTCATACGGCTGGGGACAACGAAGTCGCGTGCACCCTCGGGTGTAGAGCCTACCAAGTATGGAGTCTCAATCTCAAGGAATCCCTCCTTGTCAAGGAATGTACGGATTGCAATCGCCATACGGTGACGCAACTCCATATTGCGCTGCAAGGGAGGACGACGAAGGTCAAGGTAACGATACTTCATACGAAGGTCGTCGCCACCATCCGAGTTCTCCTCGATAGTGAAGGGTGGTGTCTGTGCCTCGTTCAAGATTTTCAAAGAGTCGATAGCCACCTCAATATCGCCCGTAGGCATCTTGGGGTTCTTTGATGAACGCTCAATTACGCGGCCTGTAGCCTGCAATACGAACTCGCGGCCCAACTTGGCTGCAATCTCGCGAGTCTGCTCGGGAGAGTTCTCCTCGACAACAATCTGGGTGATGCCGTAACGGTCGCGCAAATCAATAAAGGTCATTGCGCCCAAGTTACGTACCTTCTGCACCCATCCAGCAAGTGTTACGCTCTGACCAACGTGGCCAATTCTGAGCTCTCCGCACGTATGACTTCTGTACATAGTTTTATAGTATTTTTGTGATTATTTCGATATTATCACGCAAATATACAAAAAAAAGTTGTGAGTGATTATAGATATCATTATATTTGCAAATCTAAAGGTGGGAAAAATGGTTAATCTGAATAACTATAAAGTATTGTCTAAGGTCGGTTTAAATCTAATCGATCCGATGCGAAATACCCCCCCCCGTATCTGTAATTACCTGTAAATCAAGTGTTTGCAAAAATACTTCTCGGTGTGATGTTTCGCATCGAGTGTTTTGTCGTGTCTATGCATATTACTAACATAAATAAAATCGAAGATTATGACTAAGAAAGAAAACTACATTGTACCCGAAATTGAAGTAATCGAGGTGGAGATTGAAAAAGGATTTGCCCAGTCTGATGGAATTGATGGCCAATGGTTTGGCGATGAAACAGATTGGAACTAATTCGAGTGTCTAACAAATTAAACAAAGGAAAAATGAAGAAGATGATTTTTGTATGGGCAGCACTCTCGCTTATTTTTGCAGGTTGCAGCTCGGAGAATGAAGATATCCAGACGGATGCAAAGAAAACCGTTAAGGTTGTGGTAAATATGGATAAGCCCAGCTTTGGTGAAGTTACGCGTGCTCCACGTAGAGGTTGGGAAGATGGCGACGAGGTAGTAGTCTCTCTTGGTAGCCGTATGTTCTGCTTAAAATTGATTTATAATGACGGTGGATGGACAACTGAAGCGTGGGTTGATGAGGAGTTTGATGGTGGAACATTTACCAAAGGAGATGAAGATATACTTGATGAAATCTTTGCGGACTATTTAGACGACGATGAGTATGAGCTTGAACTTACTGATGTTATGGCAGCTTATTTCTCTTCGGGTGTAAAAGAGATTAGTTGGGGACCAGTCACAAGAGCGGTAGAGCACGGCATTAATATTGACACCTATGCAAGTGCTGAGATGTGGGGAGGGTGTATTATGACTTGCGAAGATGGCACAAGCCTCATTAAACGAACCGATGGTGGTTTTGAATTGACGCTTGATATCACTATGGTACCACGAGTTGCGCAATTCACCATTCGCGATTTGGAGTTGGATAACATAAGTGAGGATTCAGAGAGTGGATTTCGTATTATTGCAAGCTATGGTCCAGTGAATATGTGTGCGGGAGGTACATTTAGAAACAATGGAACAATTAGTTTGCATAATTGGTCGGATTCAGATATCGAGTCTCAGGGAGCTGTTGCCTATAATAATGCCGATGGAGTCTCTTTCTATGCTGTTCCTTGGAGTAGCAATGCTGATATACCGGAATATCTACGAGATTGGTATGAGGAAGACTGTGGAATAGATTTCGATGTCAATACAGATTATTACAAAACGGTTGATTATGAAATTGAGTTTTGGTTACCGAATGGTAGTGATTGGGCACGAAATTTTGGACCAAAAACAGTAAGGGTAGGTGATGCCGTGATTATGGATGGTCCTTATACACCTGGTGCTGAAGGCTGGGAGTAGTATAGATGAAATAGGCGTTTGTAACGCTTGATATGCGGGCGACTTCGTGCGAAGTTGCCCGTTTTGTTTGTTATAATGGGCGGATAGGTAAAAAATCTTGGGCGAATGTGTGATATTTGAGAAAAAAAACGTATCTTTGCGCGCTATGTTTAACTAATTAACAATTTTACGAAAATGCCAAAAATGAAAACAAATGCCGCTGCAAAGAAACGTTTTACTTTCACCGGCACAGGTAAGATCAAGCGTAAGCACGCTTATCACAGTCACATCCTGACAAAAAAGACTAAGAAGCAGAAGCGTAACTTGTGTTACTCTTCAAC
>JAGBTO010000029.1 GCA_017631285.1 Alistipes sp. | reverse complement strand
GCCAGAGGCTAATGAGATCACTGAGCTCGACAAGAAGAATCTTGTAAATATTTGGATGGGTAAACCTCTTGGCGCTGCCAAGGGCGAGGATGCGTTGAAGATTCAGCTCAACGACCAGACTCGCGAGGTTGAGGATATTCGAGACTTTATCTCAGCAACAACCGTTACTAAGGGCGTAGGTCCTAACGAGATTGTTGTTAACCTTCGTGTTGACGAGGGTGCTACAGTAGGTAAGCTTACCGCTGTAAAGCAGGAGTTGCGTAAGGCTGAGGCCTTGAACATCTCTTATGCTGCTCGCGCAGTTGAGAAGTAGTCTAAGTCCTACTCTTGAAAATAGGTGGCTATCTCCTTTGGAGGTAGCCACTATTTTTTTTGTTCTTGTGAGGTGTTTAGAGGTGTAAGATAGTTGCCTTCATGCCACAAATTTGTACATACTGATAAAAATCGTTGCCAAATAGGATGCGAACATTGAAAAGTTTTGTATCTTTGTGGTAATCATTAATATGGGGTGTTATATTTCGCTTAAACATTTTAATATGAGAAAGTTTGGTATACTCAATCTTTTTAGCATTGTATGTGTCGCTATCTCTTTGCTACTCGCGAGTTGTGCGACAGATGATTGGCTCGGTAGTTCTGCTGGCAATGGTAACTCTGCAGGAGAGGTTGCAGGCATACCTTGGGTACACGATGAGTTGTCTTGGGTCTTTGATATGGATGTGTTGCCTGAGGTGCGTATCGAGGTTACGGAGGCACAGTGGAATGAACTCCTTATGAACTATGATCAGAATTCTGGTACGAATCACTATATACACTGTGATGCTGAGTTTAAGTCGAAGGGTGAGACCTACAACTATGCGGATGCAGGCTTGCGTCTAAGGGGTAATACCTCGCGTCGCCGTCCCGAGGGCAATGGTGGCGAGATGCACCAGCGTAACAATGCAGACTGGCATCATTGCCACTTTACGCTCAACTTGCGTAAGTTCCAGAAGGATGATGACCACGAGTTGCGAAACGTACGTAAGATATACCTAAAGTGGCATAAGGATGACAGCGCATATTGCAGGGAGTTGTACTGCTACGACCTCTTCCGTCGCTATGGTGTTTGGACAGCTCCGTATAGCTCCTATTGCCGTTTGTGGATACATGTCAAGGGAGACTCTAAGCCCGCCTATTATGGCGTGTATGAGATGATTGAGGCTATAGATGATAAGTATGTCAAGCGACGCAAGGATCTATATGGCGACCATAAGCACAACCTATGGAAGTGTGTGAATCCTGCGAATCTAAACTACAATGAAATCAAAAATGCGAATATCCGTTGGGATGATGATTCGGGTGCATATGCTACCTATGAACTTAAGACCAACGTGGAGAATTTCGAGGCTGCAAAGGCGCAGTTGATAGAGTTCTCACGTAAACTTACAAAGCTCGAAGGCAAAGATTTTCACGACTGGATTGCTACGGTATGTGATGTTAAGCTATTGATGCAGACCTATGCAATAAATATTGTTGTGGGTATGTGGGATGACTACTGGAACAATGCGAACAACTACTACCTATACTTCAATTCTACGGATAAGGAGAATTACAAGGTCTTCTTGATACCTTTCGATTACGACAACACTCTTGGTACATCGCACAACTGCGGTGTTCAGGGTGACTCGGGTACTCACGATCCGTTCAATTGGGGCAATACCAATAGTAGTCCTCTCATTGGTAAGATTTTACAATTCGAAGACTATCGAGAGATTTTTGTTAAGGCTATGAATGAATTATGTAGTCCATCGAAGGACTTCTTCTACTATCAGGCGTCACATAACCGTATTCAGAAATGGCATAATATGATTAGTCCGTATATCTACAACGATACTGGTGAGGACTGCTATATCGAGGATCATCCAGCGGGTTGGGGCAACAATTACGATTATCGCATTCTTGATCCAAATTCGCCGATGAATTTCTTTAAGATTAAGGCGGCTTCAATACCAGCAAAGTAGCTGTGGAGCCTATGAAATAGCTGCTGCGCACCCAATATAGACGTTGGGTGCGTTTGCTTTTAGCGAGGGGGCTTATAGTGTGTGTTATGTGAGTGATGTCTTGCAGATGGTGTAACCCGAGAAAATATTCTGATATAATTGGAGATACTCGCTAAAAGTTTACTACCTTTGTAGCGGCTATTGGCACTAGTGTGCCAATCTCTTATATAAATATTGTGGTATGAAAAGATTTAATCTATTCTCTTTATATATAGCTCTCTATGCCATTGTCGCGATAGCGTTAGCGGGTTGTACTATTGAAGATCTACCTCCAATCGTAGATGATGAAGGTGGTAATGGGGGCGGCTGGACAGAGGAGTCTGTTGGGGGCGACCAGAAACCTGGTGAGGATGATGGCAAAGAGCCTGGAGAGGATAATACCGAGCCGGGTGAGGATGATGGTAAGGAACCAGGTGATGACAACACAGAGCCAGGAGATGAGCCTATAGAGGTGCCTAGTGAGAATTGGACATCGGATGAGTTGGCTTGGGTCTTTGATATGAACGTGTTGCCAGAGATTCATATCAGTGTTACTGAGAGCCAGTGGAATGAGCTTCTTCAGGCGTATGATAGAAATAGTCAAACTACACATTATATACACTGCGATGCAGAGTTCGATTCAAAGGGCGAGCATCACACATTTGTAGATGCGGGTCTTCGTCTTAGAGGCAATACCTCACGTCGTCGCCCAGAGGGTAATGGTGGAGAGATGCACAAGCGCAATAATGCAGATTGGCACCACTGCCACTTTACGCTAAACTTGCGTAAGTACCAGAAGGATGATGCTCACGAGTTGCATAACGTGCGTAAAATATATCTAAAGTGGCATAAGGACGATAGAGCCTACTGTCGCGAGTTGTACTGTTACGATCTCTTCCGTCGTTTTGGCATTTGGACGGCGGCATATAGCTCATATTGCCGTTTGTGGATACACGTAGAGGGCGACTCTAAGCCGGCATACTATGGAGTCTACGAGATGATTGAGGCTATTGACGATAAGTTTGTTAAGAGGCGTAAGGATATGTTTGGCGACCATAAGCATAACCTTTGGAAGTGTAGCTATGCTAGCTCGCCAGCCGACCTAAACTATAACAATATCCGCAATGCATCAATGTATTACGATGATGACTCGGGTACGGCATACACCTACGAGCTTAAGACCAATACCGAGAACTTCAATGTTGCCAAGGAGCAGTTGATAGAGTTCTCGCGTAAGCTTACAACGCTCAAGGGCGAGGAGTTTCGTAGCTGGATATCTTCGGTGTGCGATGTGGAGTTGTTGCTCCGCACATATGCCGTAAACGTCGTTGTGGGTATGTGGGATGACTATTGGAATAATGGTAATAACTACTACATCTACTTTAACTCGTCGGATAAGAACAATTACAAATTCTTCTTTATACCGTTCGACTATGACAATACACTCGGAACATCGAGCAATTGTGGTGTTCAGAGCGACTCTGGTAGACAGGATCCACTAAACTGGGGTAATACAAACAATCAGCCACTTATTGGCAAGATTTTGCAGTTTGATGATTTTCGCAAGATCTATGTAGATGCCCTCAATGAGCTATGCAACCCAGCCAACGATTTGTTCTACTATACGCACTCTATTGCCCGTATTAATGGCTGGCATGATATGATTCGCCCTTATGTAGACAACGATACTGGCGAGGACTGCGAAATGAAGGATCGCCCAGCAGGCTGGAGTAATATATATGACTACCGCCTATTGAATGAGAACTCGTCGATGAACTTTTTTAAGGTCAAAGCTGCTTCTATTCCTGCGAAATAACGTCAAAACATCATAAATGTTGGCGTGTTTACCTAAGAGTGGACACGCCTATTTTTATGCTATTTGGTTGAGTTTTGCCTATGTGCCGATTTTGATGCTAAATTTGATGAAAAATCTGCGTCTGTAATCTATTGTGGGTTAGGGTGTTACAAAATAGATGTAAAATTTTTCAAAAATATTTTCAAAAATATTTGGTAGTTACAAAAAAAGGCTATACTTTTGTCCTTTGGAGAGGTGGCAGAGTGGTCGATTGCGGCGGTCTTGAAAACCGTTGTGCTGCGAGGCACCGGGGGTTCGAATCCCTCCCTCTCCGCAAGATTACGAAGCAAAAAGGTATCGAGAAATCGATACCTTTTGTTTTTTATACCTTTGGCACAAGTTCACTTGCAGACAGAGGAGTGAAAAACAAAAGATTGGCGGCTTGCTGCTTTTTGCGCAGTGGACTTGCAGGGGCCCCTGCGGCAATCAGAAGGGAAAGGCGTAAAGCGGAGCGACCATCGGGAGCGTAGTAGCCAATTCTCCCTCTCCGCTCTGAATAGTCTACAAGGAGTTGATTTTCAATCTTGTAGACTTTTTTTATGCCCAAAAAGTTGCACCAAAAATGCACCGACCCCGATTCTACGCGTTCCTACATACATAAAACTATCTTCATATGCAGCCACTATTTCTGAAATGGTGGCTGTTTTTGTGCGACGAAAAAATAATTACCATTCTCGTTGATTACGATTTTTACAATAACACCAAAATCATTATTGCATAGAATAAGAAAGCGAAGAGACACAATTACCAAGGTGGGGAAAAATCTTCGTATATTGAAATATTCAAATGATTTATATATCTTTACACCGATAAATCGTAATTTGTGCGTCACGAATGATATATTTCTAGCATCTATAAATAGTAACACAACATCACAATGAGACGAATCATAATATTGTTCAGCGTGCTCTTGATGCCTTTTGCATCTTTATCCGCACAGGAATATAAATACGAAGCCAAACTTGGCTGGTTCCCTGTAGACGCATTGAATCTTGTATATCTTATGGGAGCGGATCCATCAGGTGAAACCACATATGGACCAATGAAGACAGCAGGAATCTTTTCTGCGGACTTTGACTATAAGGTGAAGAAATGGCTTACTGTAGGTGCCAAAGTGAATTATAGAAATTCTTGGCGTGATATGAAAACCATCAACAATGGTCTTGAAGCCTATAGTATCGACAGATTACAGGCCGTGTCTGTAATGCCTACAGTAAAGTTTACCACTGGCTATGATTCTGTTTTCCGTTATTATGCCACATTGGGAGTTGGTGCAGGCATGGACCTATCTTCAGGAGTAAATGATGCATTTATAGCATTACAGTTTACTCCTGTTGGTATATCAGTAGGAAAGAGAATATCTTGGTACTTTGAACTCGGAATCGGACACGCGTTTATGGGCTTTATGACAGGACTTAGTTGGCGCTTCTAAATTCGATTTTATGGTAACTTGTTTTGATGTATGTGAGATTCTTGAAATGCTGTCTGAAGCATCTGTAAAGGTGTTTCTGGACGGCGGTTGGGGTGTCGATGCACTTATAGGCAGGGAAACAAGAACACATAATGACATCGATCTGT
>JAGBTO010000028.1 GCA_017631285.1 Alistipes sp. | reverse complement strand
GTTCAGGGTTGAGAATGAAGCTGTCCTTCAGGCGTTCAAACTCCTCCTCGTCAAGGAAGCGTTCCTTCTGCACGCGGGTCATGTAGAGGATATCCAACTCTGGCATAACCTCCTCCATGGTAGTCACCTCGCGGGTAGGAACATTGTTCTTGTCGCACACCTCGCGGCGGATGTATGATGGCAGGCGCAACTCCTCGGGAGCAATCAGCACCACATTGATACCCTCATAACGCGACAGAGCCTTGATCAGAGAGTGCACCGTACGACCAAACTTCAAGTCTCCGCAGAAACCGATTGTGAGGTTGTTCAGGCGACCCTTCTCGCGACGGATGGTCAAGAGGTCGGTGAGGGTCTGTGTAGGGTGGGCGTGGCTGCCGTCACCTGCGTTGATGATAGGCACTTCAGAGTAGTGTGATGCCACCAGCGGAGCACCCTCCTTCGAGTGGCGCATAGCGATGATGTCGGCAAAGCAACCGATAACACGCACTGTGTCGGCTACGGTCTCGCCCTTGCTCACCGATGATGAGGCGGCGTCAGAGAAACCCAGCACATTGCCGCCCAACTCCATCATTGCAGATGTGAAACTCAAACGGGTACGAGTACTTGGCTCATAGAACAGAGTAGCCAACTTCTTGCCCTTCAACACTTCGCTGTACTTCTGGCGGTTGGCGATGATGTCGAGTGCAGTCTCCAATATTTGATCGACCTCGGCAACCGAGATGTCGGTCGTATCAATCAAGTGTCTCATAGTGAGAATGTTTTACTTGTTAATCCAACTCTCGTCAGATGGGTTGTTACGGAAGGCGATGATGCGTGAGCAGTCCTCCTGCTTGATGTAACCCTCCTCGGCAGCAACCTCCACCAGGGCGTCGAGGTCACAGAGCGAGTGGTTAATCACATTAGCCTCCTCCATACGCTGAAGGCCCTTCTTCATACCGTAGGTGAAGATGCTCACAACGCCAAGCACATCAGCGCCAGCCTCGCGCAACACATTCACTACCTCGATGCAAGAGCCACCAGTAGAGATGAGGTCCTCGACAACAACGACCTTCTGACCCTTCTCCAACTTACCCTCAATCTGGTTTGTACGACCGTGGTCCTTCGCGCCGCTGCGGACATAACCCATTGGGAGGTCCATAATAGTAGCCACGATAGCCGCGTGAGCGATACCCGCTGTGCTGGTACCCATCAACACCTCACACTCTGGGAAGTGAGCCTTAACGAGTTCTGACAAGCCCTTCTCGACATTGTCACGCACGCGTGGAGCGGTCAGGGTGAGGCGATTGTCGCAATAGATAGGGCTCTTGATACCACTTGCCCAAGTGAATGGCTGCTCTGGACGCAAGAATACTGCGCCGATTGAAAGCAGGTCTTTTGCAATTGTCTTTTTCATAGTATTTATGCTTTTATTTGTTTATTCTTTAGTGTTTAATACGTCATTTGGGAAAGAGCGAAGCGGTTGTGGAAAACTCAATCTTCCAAATTAGATTGCCACGTCGGAGTAAACTCCTCCTCGCAATGACGTATCTATAATTCTCAATTTTGAATTCTAAATTATGAATTTCTAATTCTACTCCGCAAACTCTGCCATACAACGCTTGTAGGCTGCTACAGGGTCAGCTGCCTGAGTGATAGGACGACCTACAACGATAAAGTCTGTACCAATCTCCTTCGCACGCTCTGGGGTAGTGATACGCACCTGGTCGCCAACCTCGCCATCGGCGAAGCGAACACCTGGAGTCACGGTGATGAAACCTGCGCCGCAAGCCTCCTTAACCATACCAGCCTCCAGCGGAGAGCAAACCACGCCATCCAAGCCAGCCACCTGTGCATTCTTTGCGTAGTGAACAATGGTGTCGTTGATTGATGCACCGATGAGCAAGTCCTTCTGCATACGCTCCTCGCTTGTAGAGGTGAGCTGTGTCACGGCGAGAAGGATTGGACGTGTGCCATCCTCACGGGTCAAGCCCTCAAGGGCAGCCTTCATCATATCGATAGTACCCGCTGCGTGGAGGTTACACATATCGACATCCATCTTTGAGAGTACCGACATAGCCTTCTTCACTGTGTTTGGAATGTCGTGAAGCTTGAGATCTAGGAAAATCTTGTGACCACGCTCTTTGATAGCCTTCACAATGGCAGGTCCTGCCGCGTAGTAAAGCTCCATGCCAATCTTTACGAATGGCTTGCAATCGGTGAATTTGTCAAGGAATGACAGCGTAGCCTCAGCCGAGCTGAAGTCGCACGCAATAATAACATCTCTTTGGCTCATAGCTCTATATAGTTTTTTTGATTTATATATTCTCTTTCAATTTGTAAATATAGTAAAGATAATTCAAAATTCAAAATTAAGAATTCAAAATTGTTGCTGAGCGGTGAAAATTGTATTAGGGAGGTTAGGGAGGTTAGTGTAATTGCTGTAATTACTGTAATTAGTGTAATCGCTGTAATTGTGTAATTCTGTAATTATCAGTGTAAAGTAAAATAATTTAACAAAAAGTCGCAAATTGGAGTATCAAAGTTCAATTCTTGTATTATCTTTGTGACGAAATACTAACTATAATACCACTTAAGTTTAATATTCTAAAAAGTCTAATCTATGGAACAAAACGATTTACTAACCACTCAGCAGAGTGAAATTTTGGAGTGCGAGAATGGCGCAGATAACTCACACGCAGATAGTTGCGGTGTTGTGCTCTCGCCATCGGAGCAGACGGCTTTAGATGAGCTGGAGCGTGAGTACCAGCTCCAGAGAGCCGAGGAGCAGAAAATCATTCAGGCGGAACTTGACCGTAT
>JAGBTO010000027.1 GCA_017631285.1 Alistipes sp. | reverse complement strand
CTTTTCACCGAACGCATGGTATCCGACACAACTATCCGCGGCGGCTTTGATTCTCCATAACGCTCTTCCAAACGCGAATAACCGTACTTACCCCATTGTGCATTAGCAAAACTTTCGAGTGATGGCGTAGCACTGCCCAATACCACCTGAGCACCATACATCGAGGCAAGCACAATAGCACAATCACGACCCTGATAACGAGGAGCCGTATCGCTCTGCTTGTAACTCTGGTCATGCTCCTCATCGACAATCACAAGCCCTAGATGATTCAGCGGCAAAAACAAAGCCGAGCGCGCACCCACAACAAGTTCACCTCCTCGGCTGCGTGCCAAGCACAGATAACTCTCGGTGCGACGCAGTGCCGTCAATTTGGAATGATATGCCGTCACTCGACTACCAAACACTGCCTGCAAACGGTCAATAAGCTGACCCGTAAGCGCAATTTCGGGCACAAGAAGCAACACATCCTGGCCCATAGAAAGTTTTTGGGCGATGAGGTGCATATAAATTTCGGTCTTACCCGAGCCTGTCACACCATGTAAAAGATGTGCCGTACGACCCTCAGACCTCGACATTTCAATCTCCTGAACAACACGCTGTTGCACACCTGACAGTTCAGGAAGATTAAACGCAACATTCTCTATTGGCTCCGACCATCGCTCACGCTCACGCACGACTATGTATCCCGCCTTGCGTAGAGCATTTATCTGCGCGGCTTCACAAGCGAGCAAACGACGTGGTATTTCGCCATACATATTCCTTCTTGAAGGCTCAAACTTTGCAATTTGCTCCAGCACCTCGGCCCTGCGAGGTGCTCGGCGGCGCATACGCTCACACTCCAACAAAGCATCATCCGCACTGTATCCCTCGGCAAGAGCAACATAGGCTTCGGTGCGAGGCAAAAACTCCTCACGAGCAAACTCCTCCTCATCACCCCCTTTGGGTTTTATAAGCGAAGGCAATGCCATACGCATAACCTCGCCCAGCGAACACATATAATACTCCGCAAGCCACTCCCAATAACGCATCTGAGCCTCGCCAAGCAGAGGCACATCGTAGAGTTTACGTCCGACATTTTTAATACGTTTCACCTGCGGTGGCTCATTGTGTACACGCCACACAATACCTGTATAGATATTCTTCACTCCGAACTGCACAGCCACAGCATCACCTACCCGCACATCGGCACCTTCGGGGATGGCGAAGCAATAGGCTGGTTGCGCCAATGGCAGCACTATATCGGCGTAAGATTTTGACATCGAAAAGGATTATTTGACATTAACCTATATGGTAAAGCAAATATATAAAAGTTTTTCCATTCTGAAAAAAAATAGTATCTTCGCAAAGGAGTAGAACGATAAATACCCACAAAAAGATGAAACGTTTGTTATTTTCCCTTTTCTCGGCAATGTTGATTTTCAGCTTCTCATTTGCAGAGGCACAAACATCCCTACCCAAAAACCTACGTACGGGTCCATTCAAGGCTGGACATATTCAAGGCGTAGCCTTTGACAAGGAGAATCAACATCTATATTTATCTTACACCACCATGCTCATAAAGTGCGACCTTCAGGGTAACATCCTGGGCTCGGTAACAGGTCTGGTGGGTCATCTGGGTGATTTGACATTCAACCCCGAAGATGGGCGAGTGTATGGCACTTTAGAGTACAAAGACGATGTTATAGGGAAAGGCATCCTGGCACGAGAAAAGAGCAACAAGAAGTTTTCAAACCTATTCTACATAGCCATATTCGATGGCAAGAATATAAATAGACAAAACATCGACGCACAAGAAGATAACGTCGTAACAACAGTACACCTGCAACAAGTTCTCGACGACTACTCTGCAACTGTAGAGACACCCGCAGGCAGTTTCAAGCACCGACTTGGATGCAGCGGTGTGGACGGCATCAGCTTTGGGCCCAAGTTCGGAAAAAACAACGGCAAGCAATTCCTCACCGTTGCTTATGGCGTATATAACGACCACAAGCGCACCGACAATGACTACCAAGTACTACATCAATACGACATATCGAAATGGCATAAATATGAACGCAAGCTAACCCAAACTGAAGCCCAGATGCACACCCAGGGCCCTGCGGCACCCGATGGAATATATTATGCCTACACCGGCAACACAAACTTCGGAGTACAAAATCTGGAGTATGACAGCGAGTTAAAGGTGTGGTGGATGGCTGTTTATAAAGGTTCAAAACCCGGCATGCCCAACTATAGCCTGTTTGCCATTGACGGCAATGCCAAACCACAAGCACACCCGCTGAAGGGTGTAAACTACATCGACAAAGGTAAGGTAGTAGCTCTCCAACAACATATACCCCACCAGGCTGACCCAAAAACGGGTATCAGCGGCTGGCACTTTGGATATGGTTCAACGGGCTTCTACCCCGCAGGTGGTGGCCACTATTTCATCTCGCACAACTACGCCTCCAAAGAGGGTCAAGGCTGTAATCTGCGCCTATATCGCTTTATCGGCAATGCCGACAACCCTTTCATCTTAGTCGAATAACGAATGAATCGCAACGCCGCCATAGCCGAAATAGAGTGGTATCACAGACTTGTAAAAAACAAAATCCACGAGTGGGGTCTTGAACTAAACAAAGATGCCCGCGACCTGCTTTTAAGTAATATGGAAGAGGTTGCCGAACGAAGCGACAAACTAGAATTAAAAATCTTGAAAGATGGGTACTACATTGGCGAATTAGACGAAGAGGGACTACGCAACGGCTTCGGCATAACCACTCATACAACAAAAGACCATAATCGTTGGGTGATGCAGGCGGGCGAATGGCACGAAGATAAAGCCCAAGGCTGGCACACACTCTACGACTCAGACTGCCCCGAGCCGAAACACTTCCTGGCTTTATTAAAATTCAAGGGAGAAAGAAAATCTGAAACAGGCACCATAGAGTTTTCTATAGCCGAATATGGCTCAAACTTCACCAAACGCAAATACCGCCGCTACACGGGCTTCTCGTGGACTACGTTAGTCGTTGGCTTGAGCATAGTTTTCTTCATACTATTTATTCTCACCCGACGCATACGTTTAAGTCTAATAGGATGTGCCGCAGTAGCCGTATTCTACATCATAGGAGCTTTGCGCGAGAGGCAGTAGGACTACAATATTTCAGCCACTACAAAGTTGCTCCCACCTACAAAAATCGCATCTTCCTCACTAACAATCCTTTTAGCATATTCCAAAGCCTGCGCAACATCACCGACAACATCACCACGAAGACCCTTGACCTCGGCTTGTCGAGCAAGTTCCTCGGCAGGCAGAGCACGTGGAGACGACGCCTGAGTAAAGACATAGTGCGCATTCGAAGGCAACAAAGGCAACACTTCGTCGAGATTCTTCTCTCGGGCGAAGCCTAAAACACAGACCACCTTGCCATGCTTCTTTATCAACTCTTCAAGTTGCGAAACAACATACCTCAGTCCATGAGCATTATGCCCCGTATCGCAAACCACCAACGGGTTACGCCCCAACTCCTGCCAACGCCCCACCAGGCAGGTGGTCGCTGCAGCCGACTCAAAACCTTCAAGATAGGCCTCACGGGAAATAGTCAGAGGGGATAAGCGATTCAACACATCAAGTGCTGCCGAAGCTGTTATAACATTATTTGATTGATACTCACCTAATAAATCAAGCGACAAATCAAACTCTGCGCCATCACTCTCACGACGCAACTTGAAATATTGCTTTGAGCTATCGGCAGTCCTATCAAGCATGGTAAAACATTGTTGTGCAAAATAGAGCGGTGCCTCTTCCTGATTAGCCTTTGCAAGAAATACATCATCATACTCCACACCTCGTTCACCCACAACCACAGGCACATCTCGCTTTATGACACCAGCCTTTTCTGCTGCAATTGCCCCCAAAGTCGAACCCAGAAGGTCGGTATGATCAAGACCTATGTTGGTCACCACGCTCACCAAAGGAGTTATTATATTTGTTGCATCAAGCCTACCTCCCAAGCCCGTTTCGATGACAGCAACCGCTACTCCTCGTCGAGCAAAATAGTCAAATGCCATGGCAGCCGTAATCTCGAAAAACGAGAGTCCAAGCATCTTTATCTTTTCAAAATGGCTGGCCACAAAATCCACAACCTCCTGTTCAGAGATCATTTCACCATCGACACGCATGCGCTCACGGAAATCCTTCAAGTGTGGCGACGTAAACAGACCTACCCTATAACCTGCATGCTGAAGCACCGATGCCATGATATGCGATGTAGAGCCTTTGCCATTGGTACCTGCTATATGAATCGTATGATAGCGACATTGAGGATTACCCAACTCACGACAAAACTCACTGATACGCTCCAACCCAGGTTTATAAGCCGCCGAGCCCACCTGCTGGAACGATGTTAGTTGATTAAAAAGAAAATCTAAAGTTTGAGAGTAATTCATTATGCAACAAGGTGATTCTTACGTTTAACCATATATGCGCCAAGATACATAACGCCAAGCAACGAGACGAGCAAAGAGAGACGACCTACCCAATCGCCATACAGCACATACATCGTCTTATCGTCTCGCACTTCAACATTTGCCGTAAGCACGCCACGCTTGTCCCAGCCCATACTCTCGACAACATCTCCTCGAGAGGTTATAAAGCCCGATACTCCCGTATTGGCACTGCGAGCAATAGCTCGACGGCACTCCACAGCACGCAGACGACAATAATCAAACAAGCGCTTATGCCCCGGAGTATTGCCCCACCAACCATCATTCGACATCACCAGCATCGTTTGTGCGCCCTCGCGAACAAATCTTGCAAAACAATCACCATAGATTCCTTCATAACAGATTGCGGGACCATACTTTACACCCGCCTTCTCAAAGACCGTAGCCTTGTCGTTACGGCCAAGCTGACCTGTAATTCCACCCAAATCGACAAACTTATCCAAGAATCCCGTGAAAGGCATCGCCTCAACACCAATCACCAGACGCATCTTATGATGAAGCACATCGTCCGTATCTGAATTTATAGCTATTGCAGAGTTATAAACATCGTAATATGTTCCCCAGCTCACACGTGCCGTAGGGGTTGGCTTTGACTGAGTATCATACTCCTTAATGGTAGTAGCTCCCGAGACAAGCATCGTTTGAGGAAGATTGCCCCCCACAAACGAAGCTAACTCCTTAACCACATAGCCTTGAAGAGGCTCATCATCGTCAAGACGTTCAGGCAGAGCCGTTTCGGGCAATACTGCCACACTGCTTGATGAAGGAGTTTGAGATAATAACCCCAAAATATTTTTCATCTGCGCCTGCTCGTTGCCGCTAAACTTCTCCTCATAACAATCTACATTAGGCTGCAATACCGACACCTGAACCTCCTGCCTTGAAGGCTCATACATCCAATACATCACAAGCGACACCATCAACGGCACAGCAACAACCACAACAGGTAGCACCGCCGCTCTCTTGCTACGACGTATTACAAATTCAAATATGGCAATATTGCACAACAGCACCCACAGTGAGCCTCCAAAAACTCCCGTCAAAGAGTACCATTGTACCGCCCACACATCGCCCGAGAAACCATTACCCAGCGTGAGCCAAGGAAACGACAACACCTCGGCAGAAGTGTAAAGATACTCTGTGGCAACCCACGTAAACGCAAGCAACGTGTAGGACAATGCTCGCGAAGCGCGTTTCGAGGCGTAGTGATAGAGCATAAAACCCACCAAATTCCAAAACGTAGAGAAGATTGTGGCAGTAATAGGCCCTGCCGGCGTAGCTATCCACACCCACCATATCGTTGCAGCATTCCACAACACAAACGTGAGAGCTGCCCAGCCCGCCATACGCCACCAATCTCGCAAAGAATCGGAGTAGGAAGCACTAATCATCATAAGCGGCACCAAAGCCACCAGCAAAGTTAGGCCACTACCACCCAACCACGCCGGAGCGAGCATCGCAATGCTCAGCGCAACACATAATAACTTTATTTTCAACGACATATCTACACAATCTAATTCTGCTCTTTGTCAATATATAGCACACCTCGCAAATGGTCTATCTCATGCTGGAAGATGACTGCCGTAAAACCCTCGATAGTATCGAGATGTGGGGTAAACTCAGCATCACGATATTGCAACACTATTTTTTGGAAACGTTCCACCTCGCCTCGTCGATTGGGCACCGACAAACAGCCTTCGCCTCCCAGTTGCTTCGCACCCATGCAAGTTTTAATTTTAGGATTGATGAAAAATTCAAACGGCGCACCATCTTTATCAAATCGCTGCACAGCAACAATTTGGCGCAAAATCCCGACCTGCGGAGCTGCTATACCTACACCATCATGTTCGGGACTCTGCACCGTCGCCAGCATACGACGACGGAGTTCCGAAAACTCATTGGTCTTCACCATCTGCTCTGTAACAGGAAGGCAACGACTACGCAACAGCAACGAGTCTGACCTATTGGCAATACTCATAACCTGCATCACATCACCTCCATCCTGAAAAATCACATCTCGTTCTTTAGAGGTAAAACTCCTACCACACGAAATAAACACAAAAAAGAAAAACAATGTTGTAATAATACGCCTCATCACTCTTTCATTTTGATTGCAAATATACGAAAAAAACTATGGCGCATAGTTATCGGATAAATAAAATCAAATTATCCTCGAAAATTTGTTTCCAAGTCTGCAATACATTATCTTTGCTATTAGAAAAGTAGCATTTGTCATGGAGCGAGTTTTAGAACTAAAATACAAACATTTCGATTCTATAGAGATGTTATCCACCGATGACTTGGATTTAATTCATGCCGCACAAGAAGCATCGAAGAAAGCACATGCTCCTTACTCACATTTCCATGTGGGTGCTGCTGCACGTCTAAGTAATGGAGAAATTATTTCTGCTGCCAACTGCGAGAGCGAGGTTTTTCCTTCGGGCATGTGCGCTGAACGCTCACTTCTCTATTTTCTCCAGACAAACTACACTGACGAGTCTATCAGTTCTATTGCCATAGCCTCGTCTCCCGACCATAGGGAGTGTACACCTTGTGGCGCTTGCCGACAAGCGCTGTTAGACGCAGAAAGAAGACAGCAGACCCCGATAAAAATAATAATGAGTAGTCACACGAGCGCTACCATAGTAACATCGGCAGAGATTTTATTACCTTTCTCATTCAGATTATGATACATCCTAAAGATATTTTATTTGAAGACAACCACATTATCATCGTAAACAAGCGTTGCGGTGATTTGGTACAACCCGACAAAGAGTGCGACGAGGCTCTGGAGAATGACATTAAAACCATGATAAAGGTGCGCGACCACAAGCCCGGAGATGTATTCTTGGGCGTGGTACATCGCATTGACCGCCCCGTAAGTGGAGCCGTTATGTTTGCAAAGACATCAAAGGCTCTCACTCGCCTAAACGAGATGATTCGCAACGGCGAAATACATAAGACCTATTGGGCTATTGTGGAAGCACGCCCACCTCATGACCAAGCAAGCCTCACACACTACATCGTACGCGATGGCCGAACAAATCGTTCACGTGCCTACGACAAGCCTAAAGCTGATGGAAAGAAGGCTATGTTAAACTACAACCTTTTAGGTTGCTCTACACGTTACACTCTACTCGAAGTGGAACTTCTAACGGGCCGCCATCATCAGATTCGCTGCCAGCTCTCTAAGATAGGCTGTCCGATAAAGGGCGACCTGAAGTATGGAGCCAAGCGTTCAAATCCCGACGGAGGTATATCGCTACACTCTCGCAAGGTGGAGTTCCTGCACCCTGTACGCAAGGAGCCTATAAGCGTCACAGCACCCACACCAAAGGATAATCTATGGGAGTTTTTCGAAGGTTTGTAATATATTAAAAGATGAGATTACTTATTCAACGTGTCAGTCGTGCTTCTGTAACCATCGAGGGCAAAGTTCGCTCGGCGATAGGCAAAGGTTTGATGGTTTTAGTAGGTATTGAGGAGGCTGACACACAGGAAGATATTGACTGGCTGACGGGCAAACTCCTACGCCTACGCATCTTCGACGATGAGGCGGGCGTAATGAACCTTGACGTGCAGCAAGTAGATGGCGAGATGATGATAGTGAGCCAATTCACACTCCATGCCTCAACAAAAAAGGGAAATAGGCCCTCCTATTTTCGTGCCGCACCCGAGGCGATTTCACGACCCATGTATGAAAAATTTGTTGCTTCGGTGAAGCAGGCCCTTGGCAAGAACGTAGCCACGGGCGAATTTGGAGCAGATATGAAGGTGGAGTTGGTAAACGATGGCCCTGTGACCATTTGGATTGATTCACGCAACCGCGAGTAATATGAAACGAAGAAGAACAAAAAAACTAAGTTCAAACAGGGTAATCCTATACATTGCTATACTCGCACTCTTATGGTGTGCCAACTACGTTCATGAAAACGTAGTTCCCACCCTGCAAGCAAAGCAAGACACCTGCATTCTGCCCGATAACGATAAGCCAACAACTGAAATAGCCAGCGAAGCGGACGCTGAGATTCCAAGCAACACCTCAAAAGCCAATAAGGTAAGATATTCGGGGTGGGCCGAACTCCCTGCCGAACGCAAAGCCAAGGAGTTATATTATGCCTACCACACCATATCAGAAGAGGATGCATCCGATTCTCGACGCAACTACGCCGTATGCTTCAACGCCGAGATGCACTGTCCTGCGTGGGTGGCATTCGCCTTACACCCCTCGTTCACGGGTGAGACAAAACGCATAGACAACTACCAATACGACCCACAGCTACCAATAAACATACAGCCTCAGCTCAAACGTTCCTACGGAGGAGATTATTCACGAGGTCACCTACTCGGCTCGGCAGAACGTAACACATCACGCGCCGCCAACGACCAAACTTTTTACGTGACAAACATTGCTCCTCAAATACGTATAGGTTTTAACTCTGCGGGAGGAGCTTGGAACAATTTAGAGTCGTTTGTTGACAAGCAGATATGCAACGACACTTTGTATGTGGTGACTGGATGTATCTTCGACGAGTTTATCGATTCCGATGAGGCTATAATTAAACCCTCGAAGGCTGTGAACCGTAACGACAACAAAGAGATAGGCGTGCCGACAGCATACTATAAGGCTCTTTTGCGCACACGCAGAGGTAATACAGGTAAGAGCGTCACCAGATGTAAAACTTCAGAGATTAAGTGCGCCGCCTTTATTGTAGGACACCGCTCGGCTAAAGGCCGCAAGCCCTCGGTGCAGGAGATGATATCAATCGAGGAATTAGAGCGTCTGACAGGCGAGAAATTCTTCGTAAACGTAAAACATGCCCCCAAGCACGAGGCAAAAGCCAGCGATTGGGGTCTGTAGAAAAGAAATTTTGAATTAACAAAATATGGATATAGCACAAACAAAACGCAAGGAGAACATAGCCGAATACATATTGTATCTATGGCAGATTGAGGACCTGCTGAGGGCATTGCAACTGAGTCCCGAGGCGATATATTCACAGTTGGTGGCTCCACGACAGATTGACGAAGAGCAGAAACACCTCTACTTGTTATGGTATATGGACATCGTGAACCTGCTGCGCAAGGAGGGCAAGGAGGAGAGTGGTCACTTGGAGCATACTCTACACCTAATTGGCGACATGCATAATCTCCATCTGCAACTAATGCAGAACCCTGTGGGCGAGCACTATCGCAAGACCTTTTCGCACCTTGCGCCACAGTTGCCCATGCTGCGCACACTGGTCAAGAAAGAGAACATCAGCGATACAGAGCTATGCTTTCGTGCACTCTATGCCGCCATGCTTTACCGCATAAAGGGCGATAAACAGCGAAGCGAAGCTATTAAGGACACCATAGAATTGGTTTCACCCGTAGTGGCAGAATTGGCATCTTTGTATGGCAAAGTTGAACGAGGTGAGGTGGACTTATTCGAAAATATGTAGTTTTTGACCACAAAAAACATGCTCTCCACACCCTTACAGGGGCAAAAATAGCTTTTAGGGTATATTTTTATTTGCAAATATTTTGTTTAATCGGAAAAATCGTTTTACCTTTGCACCTCGCAAAGACTATGCTACGCACGGTTTTAGCAAATTAAGTGAAACAAACACAAAAACGATATCGTTATGGCAATGAAAAGAACTTACCAGCCTTCTCGTCGCAAGAGAATCAACAAGCATGGATTCCGTCAGAGAATGGCTACTGCTAACGGCCGCAAGGTATTGGCAGCGCGTCGTGCTAAGGGACGCAAGAAGTTGACTGTATCAGATGAGTCAACATTCAAGTATGCTTAATTTTCCGATTTTGTCGGAAAAATAAGAGGGAGCTGGACGCAGCTCCCTCTTATTTTATCCTCTTACGGCATACTTTATGCTGCGTGTGGAGGATATGAACCACTTACAAAAAATATTTTTCTCATCCATTCTTCTAGGCGGTGCCATCCTCGGCATTGCCTTCTTATCGGGACGACGACAAGAGCAGAGCAGCGAACCTCTATACAAGCAGAGCTTGAACCAACTCAAGGAATTAAGCCAAAAGAAATATCACCAAAGCTTACAATTATTGGCATATGCCCATTATGCCGAACGAGATTCGCTTCACGACGTCGCAGCCCTCTTCCACGCCATGTCACATGCCGACGCTATCCACTGCGCCAACTGCCGCCACGCCATTGAGGCTTTAGGTGGAATGTATTCCCACCCAACTATCAGCCCTACGCAATTTGTTTCAACAACTACCCACCTCGAAAAAACCCTTCACAACAAAACATTAACACATGACCATCAAATGCCTAAATATATCAACCAGGCGTTGAGTGACAATAATCGATATATTGCCCGCATGCTAACATGGTGCGACGCAAGCGATATTAAACAGATCACTCTTCTAAATGACATTTTAAACTCACACCCATCTCAGCACCAATACTTATATAAGGTATGCCCCACATGTGGCGACATTAGTTGGGAAACGATAACAACCCGCCATTGTCCCATGTGTATGACCGATAGCGTGAAGTTTATTATAATCAGGCATTAAACTATATTAAAATTTCAAATACTCACATCAATATTAAATAAAAAACTACTATCTTTGTTGAAAGACACAAACAAAACTTAAAATATTTCCATATGAAGAGACTCTTTTTAGCTGCCATTGCACTACTATGCGTAGCTCAACTATCGGCAGAAAATTACGAAATCACGACTAAGAACACAACTCTGCTATTGCGTGCGAGCGAGGGCAGACGCGTGGAGTTTGTCTATTATGGTCCCAAGGTCAATAAGATTGATGAGGTATTCAACACCTCATCACAGATTGGCTGGAACGCCTATCCATGCTTCGGCACAAACTGCACCTGTGAGCATGCACTGGCCGTAACGCATGCCAATGGTGATGTGTCGCTGGAGCTTGTTACATACGAAGTGAAGCAGTATACCGACCCTGACGGTGGCCGTGTATGGGAATTCTTGTTAAAGGACAAGGTGTTTCCATTCTACGTCAAGCAGTTCTACAAGGCCTACGATGACTGCGACATCATCAAGACCTGGACAGAACTTTCACACACCGAGAAGAAGGATGTGATGCTCAATAAGTTTGCATCAGCTTACATCCCCGTGAAGTCGGGCGACATCTACCTCAACTATCTGGCTGGTGGTTGGGGCGCTGAAGCACAACTCTTCGAGGAACGTCTGCTACCAGGCCGAAAGACTATCGGTAACCACGATGGCGCACGCACATCATTTGGCGGCAATCCATCATTCATGATCTCGCTGGATGGTCCAGCAAAGGAGAACGAAGGCAATGTATTGGGAGGAACACTATCTTACACAGGTAACTACGACCTCTCATTCGTAAAAAACGGCAATGCTAACCATTTGGAGATTGTCGCAGGCATCAACCCCGAGCTGTCACAATACTATCTCCAGCCAAAGGAGGTTTTCACCACTCCAGAATTCATATTCACCTACTCTACCGAGGGTAAGGGTGGTATAAGCCGCAACCTCCACCGATGGGCTCGCAACTACCACATCATTGGCGGCAAGGAGCCCCGCGACATCCTGCTCAACAGTTGGGAAGGTGTCTATTTCCGTGTAAACCAAGAGGGTATGAACCAGATGATGCAGGGCTTTGCAGAGATTGGCGGTGAGTTGTTCGTGATGGATGACGGCTGGTTTGGTGACAAATATCCTCGTGACAATGGCGAGTCATCGCTCGGCGACTGGGTAGTATGCGAGAAGAAGCTCCCCGAGGGCATCGGCGCACTTATTGACGAGGCAGAGCGCAACAACCTCAAATTTGGTATTTGGATTGAGCCAGAGATGACCAACACCAAGAGTGAACTATACGAGAAACATCCCGATTGGGTGTTGCGTCAGCCTGACCGAGAGCCTTCGAAGGGTCGTGGTGGCACACAGCTTGTACTGGATATGTGTAACCCCAAGGTGCAGGATCACGTCTTCAATGTGGTTGATAATCTGATGCAGGAGAACCCACGTATCTACTACATGAAGTGGGATGCAAATATGTCTATTTCGAATGCTTCATCACTATATTTACCTAAGGATCGTCAATCACACCTATATATAGAATATCATCGCGGATTGATGGATGTATGCAAGCGTATTCGCGAGAAGTATCCAAAGCTCGTCATCCAGCTCTGTGCAAGCGGTGGAGGTCGCTTAAACTATGGCTACTTCCCATACTTCAACGAGTGCTGGTCGAGCGACAACACCGATGCTGTTCAGCGTCTTTACATCCAGCACGGCATGTCACACTTCTATCCTGCAAACATCATGGCAGCTCACGTCAGCGCATCGCCTAACCACCAGACTGGTCGCGTAGTGCCTATAAAGTTCCGCTTCGATGTGGCTATGACAGGTCGTTTGGGTATGGAGATGAAGCCTTCGGCACTATCAGCAAAAGAGAAGGAGTTCGCAAAGCGCGCTATCGAGACCTACAAGAGCATCCGCCCCGTAATTCAGCAGGGCGACCTCTATCGCTTGGTATCGCCATACGAGAAGAAACCTTATGTGTCGCTTATGTATAACACTCCAGAGAAGGATCGTGCCGTATTCTTCCTCTTCCGCCGCCACTACATCAACGATGAGTGGGAGGAGCCACGCAAGATGGCAGGTCTTGACCCCGAGCGCAACTACCTCATCCGCGAGATAAATGCCGAGAATCCCGAGAAGAAACTCGCAATCGAGGGTAAGGTCGTAAGTGGCCGCTTCCTGATGGAGAATGGTATTCGCCTGAGCCTGGGCAAGGACCTCTCAAGCGTTGTATTGGAACTTATTGCACAGTAATATCAAATTAACAACCACAAAAAAAGGGTTGCCCCACATGGGACAACCCTTTTATCATAGCAAATACTATAAGCCGAGTTCTGTACTCCCCAGAAGGGAGCCTCTATCATTTATCTACGACTGCGGTCACCCACAGCCTCTAGCAACCTACCCCCCGACATTGGACGAGCAACCCTTAATTGTCGGTATACATGGTCTTGCAACCCGTAAGGCGTACTGCCAGACGACATTACTGCCGCTGCGGTGGGCTCTTACCCCACCTTTTCACCCTTACCCACCTCGCAGCGGGCGGTTATTTTCTGTTACACTACTACACCCTCACAAGTGTCGAGCCGTTAACTCGTACGGCGCTCTGTGTTGCTCGGACTTTCCTCTCCCCTTGCGGGCAGCGATAGAGCGTACTTGCTATTTCTCTTAGAGGCATGAAGGCTACTTACCCTCCACACGCTTTATATCCTTAATGCGCAACTGCGTAGTCACAGTGCCACGGTAGTGGTTCTCAACAATCTGGTAGCATACATCTACCGAACGACCGCCTCGAATCCACTCATAGTGAGTCGGCTGCTGGAACGCAATTGTTGGAATTGTCGTATTAGGTTTCTGGCGTTGCGCCAAATCCATACGCAAATGCTCCATATCAGCACCTACCAACTTAGGTTCACCATGAGCGCTCACGCCATGAGTCACAAATACCGGAGCCGAGTTCCCCGGGCCAAATGGCTGGAAACTGTTAAGCTGGCGATGGAACTGTGGCGTAATATCCGAAAACAGCAATTCACTGTCGATATCAACTTGCGGCACCAATATCTGTGGATTGATATGTTCCTCAACGTAGTCATTGAAACGCTTGGTAAAGGCCTCAACATTTTCAGGCAACATTGTAAGGCCTGCGGCATACATGTGACCACCAAAGTTCTCCAGCAAATCGGAGCATGACTCCACAGCCTGATACAGGTCAAAACCCTGCACCGAGCGAGCCGAACCTGTGACAAAGCCATTACTCATCGTGAGCACCACCGTAGGACGGTAGTATGTCTCAATCAAGCGCGATGCAACAATGCCGACGATACCCTTCATCCACTTAGGATTATAGATTACCGTGCTCTTCATCTCCTTCATCTCGGGATGCGACTCGATGTAATCGTGCGCCTCCTGTGTAACACTACGATCAATATCCTTACGCTCCTGATTGTAGTTATCAATCACGTTACAGAACTCTTGCGCAAGCTTTTCGTTTCCCTCAACCAAAAGCTCCACAGCAGCAAAGCCTCCACTTGGTGCTGCATTCTCATCATTCTCGTCCATACGCATACGGCCTGCAGCATTAATGCGTGGACCAATCTTAAATACAATGTCATCGATAGTGATGTTTTGGCGGTCTAAGCCGCAAATCTTAATTATCGACAACAAACCCGACGATGGCATACGGTTCAAACGCTCCAAACCATAATAGGCGAGGATACGATTTTCACCCGTAAGAGGCACAATGTCGGAAGCAATACTCACTACAAGCAAATCCAGCAAGTGCTCGATATCCTTAAAAGGAATACCGTTTCGTTGAGCATAAGCTTGTACGAGTTTGAATCCCACACCACAACCAGACAACTCATTGAATGGATAGTTGCAGTCGTTGCGCTTAGGATCCAGAACAGCTACGGCAGCGGGTATCTCCTCTGCCGGGAGATGGTGGTCGCAGATAATGAAATCCACGCCCTTTTCCTTCGCATAAACAACCTTTTCTACGGCTTTAATTCCACAATCGAGAGCTATCGCCAACGTCACACCCTTACGGGCTGCGAAGTCAATACCCTTGACCGAGATACCGTAACCGTCGTTATAACGATCGGGAATGTAGAAAACCAGGTTCTTATGACCTATTTGCTTCAAAAACTTATAAACCAACGCAACTGCCGTTGTGCCATCTACGTCATAATCGCCATAGACCATAATCATCTCGCCATTGCGTACGGCACGCTCGATGCGCTCCACAGCACGCTCCATATCCTTCATCAGGAAAGGGTCATGCAGGTCACTCAGCTGCGGGTTAAAGAATTTATTAGCCTTTTCTACGGTGTCTATGCCTCTTTGCACAAGTAGGTTCGCAAGAACCGGCGACATACGAAGGTGTTGAGCCAACTGCTCCACCACCTCCTTTGCGCCAGGTGTTCTCACCACCCATCGCTTCTCTATAGGCATAACTTACAATTTTATTATTTATATATTTCAATTTTTAATTTTTCGCTTAAATATTTAACAATCTGCACCTTAACCTGCTCCACATCCACCTTATGACCGAGTTCCTTCTCCAGACTCGTAACACCCTTATCGGCAAAACCACAGGGATTGATGTGATTAAAATACTTCAGGTCGGTGTTCACGTTCATCGCAAAACCGTGCATCGTTACATAACGGCTCGCACGAACACCTACGGCACATATCTTTCTTGCACGAGGGTTCTCTCCATCTAACCACACACCCGAAGCACCGGCTATACGTCCAGCTTCGATGCCCCACTCGCGGCACACGCCAATGATTGCCTCCTCTAATGCATCAATATACTCACGCAGGCCAATACCCAACTTCTCCAAATCCAGAATAGGATAGCCTACAATCTGTCCATGACCATGAAAGGTGATGTCGCCACCACGGTCAATATGATAAAACTCCGCCCCAATGGAACGCAGGTATGGCTCCGAGACGAGAAGGTTCTCGCTCTTACCACTCTTGCCTAATGTGTAAACAGGATTGTGCTCAACAAGATATATGACACCCGCATCGCCAACTTCGGGACGACTTACCGACGAGTCCTCGCACGACTGCATACCGCGCTTAGTGAGCAACATATAATCAAACGTCATACGCTGCTTCTCCCAGCACTCGGCATAGCCCATGCGCCCTAAGTCTTTGTACAATACCTCCTTCATCTTTAGCCAAAAGTTTGCGCCAATGAAGAAGAACAAGCAAAAGTTCTACTTCTCGGCTGTTCTACGCTTGACGCTCTCCAATGCAGCATCGGCCAAGTATGACGAGCGCACCATAGGCGCACTTGCACAATAGCTGAAGCCCATATCAAGAGCTTGGAGTCGGTACCAATCGAATTTCTCGGGAGTGATATATGCCGCAACGGGATAGTGCTCCAGAGAGGGTCGCAGATACTGACCAAGCGTTACAATTTCGACACCCACTTCACGCAGGTCTCGCAATGTTTGCAATACTTCATCATCGCTCTCGCCAAGTCCGACCATCAGTCCACTCTTCGCTACTGCCCCACTTTGGGAGATAATCTCCAACGTGCGTAAACTCGTACGATACTTCGCACGCGAACGCACCAGCGGTGTTAGTCGCTCGACGGTTTCGATGTTATGCCCGACAATATCGGGCTTGGATGCCAAAACTACCTCAATGAGGTCTTCTCGAGCATCCAAATCGGGAATAAGGAGCTCAATTGTTGCGTCGGGATTCTCTTTGCGGATAGCCTCCACCACACGTGCCCAATGTTGGGCACCGCCATCGGAGAGGTCATCGCGCGTGACAGAAGTCACGACAACGTGTCGAAGTCCCATAAGCCTTACGCTCTCAGCCACCTTCTCAGGCTCAGATACATCAGGGGCAAGGGGTCTGCCTGTTTGCGTGGCACAAAACTTACATCCTCGTGTGCACACGTCGCCCAAAATCATAAAGGTTGCCGTACGTCGTCGCCAGCACTCTGCCTTATTAGGACAGAGACCACTGCTACAAATGGTATGCAACGAGTGCTCTTTAACGATACGTTCCACCTCGGCAGACTCTTCGTTACTTTGCAGACGTATTTTCAACCATTCGGGTTTGCGCAAGACATTTACCTTGTCATAAAACTTCGGCATTTTAAGTTCATTATTTTCCAATTGATGCAAAGATAAGAAAAAAATCAAAAAAATATGCATTTACCCCATAAAATTGCATTTTTAATATAAAAATTTTCCTACATTTGCTATGACCTTCAAGATTACAATCACTTAACCGAAGATTAACCTATGAAAAATGCACTAAAATTTTACAAAGACTTCCCTAAAGAAGGTATCATTTTCGTTGACATAATTCCATTTTTACAGGATAAGAAAATATTTGCACAGCTCATCAAAACTATAGGCGACAACCTCACGGCACCCAATATCGCCGCGCCCGAGGCTCGAGGCTTTCTATTCACAGCGCCGCTGCTATTATCAAAGCCCGAAGTTGAGAATATCATTCCCATCCGCAAAAGTGGCAAGTTGCCATTCAACGAAGGCGATTTGTGCGACGTGGAAATTCAGAAGGAATATGGTGCAGACCATCTTTTCTACCGTCTGAGCGACATCGCTGCGGGCAAGGCCGAGGGTGACACAATATACGTTTCGATAATCGACGACGTACTTGCTACAGGCGGCACCGCCGAAGGCATCGCCAAGTCGATGGAGTCACACACCGTAACCAAGGACGGCAAGCAATATAAAGTCGCCATCAAGGAGTTTATCTTCTTGGTGGAGCTTGACTTCCTAAATGGCAAGGAGCGATTAGAGAAAATTGCACCCGTGAAGTCGATAATCCATTTGTAGAGTTCCTCTCGGTTCGAAATTTTGCTTAGGATATTAGCATATTGCAAAACTATTTTTAAATTTGCGGCCTCGTCATGGCTTCATCACCAAAACGAAATGCAGGTTTCGATAAAATCGCATTTCGCCAAATTAGGTTGCCATTTACAACGATTTATTAACTAAAAAAATAATTCTATGAAAAAACTATTCTACTCATTTGCTCTGCTGGCTCTTTTGGTAGGCTGTAGCGATGAGCCCGCCCCCGACAAGGGTAAAGATGAACCAGCTCCCGAGCCAACTCCTACCGAGGATATTTATCGAGCTACATTCGAGAAGTCTGAAGGCAATCCAACCTGGTCCCACGGCGATGCTATCACGATTTTCCGCACCATTGCCAACGAAAAGTTTGCCTACAATTCCGAGGCTGACGGCTTCAAAAAAGCCGACAACACAGCCCAAACCAAAAAGTTGAACTACGTTTATGGCGTATTCCCTTATAGCGAGAATAACTCCATATCGGTAGCCAACGAAATTTCTTTGAGAGTGGCAAGCAGGCAAAACTATGTCGAAGATTCATTCGACGCTGCTCAAGCGCCTATGTTAGCCGCGTCTGCCAAGGATAGCAAGGAGTTAGTGTTCAAGAATTTGTGCGGTTTTGTAAGCGTCAAGTTATATGGAGCAGCCGTCATCAAGGAGATTGCTCTTGAGGGCGCTAATGGCGAGAAGTTGGCAGGTAATGCAATTACTTCAATTGCCATTGACGGTGCGCCTGCAATTGCTTCATTTGATAGTGCCGAGACTTCGGTTTCTTTGAACCTAGGCAACGGCTTCGAGCTTAATGAGGCCGAGGAGGATGCCACAACATTCACATTCTTCGTTGCACCTCAGACATTCAGCAAGGGCTTGTATGTCATCGTAACCGACTCTGAGGGCAACAACCACAGAAAGACCTTCAGTGGCGAGATAATCGTTGAACGCAACAAGACTACCACACTTGAGAAGAGCTGCGAGATTTCAACCGACATCGTTGCCCAGCTTATTCTCGATGTTAAGTTCAATGCCGACGGCACAGCTACCGACGAGGGTATCTTTGGGTTGAATATTGAGACTATCAAGACTGCCGACGGCAAGACGCCTCACTTGCAGGTTTACTCTCACCCCGAATTCCCACTCAACAATGTTGCATCGTTCTCGCACATTGCTTGCAATGGTAACGTTGCACAGGTAAACCACAGCTTCTATTATTTGGATTTCAGCAGAGAAGAGGAGTTTAAGGCAGCTTTGGCCGATGGTTTCACAATGGAGGTTGTCACTCTCACCCCAACAACAAACTGGGACTGGTGGGTGAAGGCCGTAAGCACAGAAACATTCGGTATCTTCCGCAAGGGCGATAGAAATAATAGCGAATGGTGCTATGGCTTCAACCATGGCGGCGACTGGTTCCCTGGCAGCCACTTCAGCACCGACACCACAGCCGAGATAGGCAAATATACTCACTCGACATTTGTTTACGACTTCAACAATCAGGTTGTTCAGGCATACATCAATGGCGAGTGGATGGCCGAGCGTCCTGGTATCAGCACGTTCGATATTGGTAGTCGCTTTGCCATCGGAGGCTTCCCTACAGCCGACAAGAAGCTCACAACGCAGTGGAATGGCGAAGTTGCTTTGGTTAGAATCTACGACCAGCCATTGACCGAGGAGGAGATTATGAACACCTACTATGAGTTGAATCTTCCCGAGGCTTCGGCTGCTCCCGAGGCTGCTCCTATCTCAGAGCCATTGCTCGACCTGCAGTGGGCCGATGACAAGAGTGCGACCAACGTAGGCTCACAGACTTCGTTGAAGGTTACTTCGGTCCCAAGCGAGGCTGCCCAGATTATCAATATCAACGGCTTTGGCAACATCTTGAACACCAACCACACCGTTAATAACTTCGACTTCACCTCGGGCTTCTATCGTGTTGATTACACGAACGATGCCGACTTCAAGAGCAAGTTGCAGGATGGCTTCACCATGGAGCTTGTCTGCATTGCAAACGGCAATCCAGGCGACTACTACGTGCGCCCACTATCCACCGACACATGGGGTTGCATGTTGTGGTGCCCATACCAGGCTCCTTACCACTGCTGGCGACCTTTCGCAAATGCCGATAATGAGAGCTGGACTCACATGGGTCAGAACATCGATGGGTATAAAGTTTTCGAGCCTGAGACAGGCAAGGTTATGAACTCATTTGCGCACCTGATGTATGTATATAATGCCGAGGCCAAGGATTGGTACCTGTACTACGACGGCAAGTTCTGCGGCGGTCTGCCTCAGCCCGACTTCAAGGTGGGCAACATCCTAAGCATCAACGGCATGCCTTACAACGACCTCAAGGCTGTTCACGGATTTAATGGTAAGTTTGCCCTCGCCCGCATCTACGACGAGGCATTCACCCAGCAGCAGATTTTGACTCGCTATGCCGAGTTGCAGCCAACAATCCAGACTCTGAACGCAGCTATTCAATAGGAGTTTTAAACTCTCGTTTCAATCCCGACTACCCAAAAAGTCGGGATTTTTTGCTTCAATCGGGCTCATTTACACATTATTTTGCACAAAACCTTTGGAGATTCGATTTTTCTTTCTAATTTTGTATTATGCAATGACACTATCATTGCAGATAAGTGTGTGAGATTCTTGAAGTAAAACAGTCTTAAGGAATACTTATTAAACCAATTTATTAACTAATACAAAATTTTATGAAAAAATTATTCTATTCTTTCGCAATGCTTGCCCTTTTGGTAGGCTGTAGCGATGACGCTACTGATGATGGCGGCAAGAAGGAGCCAGAACCAGAGCCAACTCCTACCGAGCAGGTTATCACTGCTACATTTGAGGAGTCTGAGATCGACTTGGCATGGGCTGAGGGTGATGCTATCTCAGTTTTCCACTCACTCGCTAACGAGAAGTGGGCTTACAACGAGGAGGCTGCCGGCTTCAAGAAGGCTGACAACACAGCTCCTACAAAGAAGTTGAACTACGTTTTCGGTATCTATCCTTACAACGATGACATCAACGCAGTTTCTAACTCTAACGAGATTACTCTTAACTTCCCTAACAAGCAGGCTTACGTAGCTGGCGGTTTCGATGCTGTTAAGGCTCCTATGTTGGCTGTTGCTGAGAAGGATGCTACTGCATTGGAGTTCAAGCCTGCATACGCATTGGTTAGCGTAAAGGTTTTCGGTAACACACCTATCAAGGAGGTTGTACTCGAGGGTGGCAACAAGGAGAAGATTGCTGGTACAGCTACCGCAACTATCGAGGTTGGCGGTGCTCCTACTTATAGCGACCTCGCATTGAGCTCAATTACAATGGCTTTGGGCGAGGGTATGGAGCTTGCTACAACTGAGGACGGTGCTACTACATTCACATTCGCAGTTGCTCCTGGCACATTCAGCAGGGGTTTCTCTGTTTTAGTAACCGATGTTAACGACAACCCTTATCGTAAGGCATTTAACGCTGAGGTAGTTGCTGACCGCAACACTTCTATTACTTTGGAGGGTAGCTTCGAGATTGTAGCCAAGACTGTAGTTAAGACTATCTTCGACGCACAGTTCAACTTGGACGGCACAGTTACCGATAAGGGTATCTTCGGTTTGACTGTTGAGACTAAGAAGAACGAGGCTGGCGAGACTCCTAACATGTTTGTTTACACTCACCCTGAGTTTGAGGGTAACAACATCGCTCACTTTAATTTCGTACCTCACAATGAGATGAGAAATCATAGCTATTTCGAGCTTAACTATGAGCAGAACGAGGAGTTCAAGGCAGCTTTGGAGGGTGGTCTCACATTCGAGATTGTAACTGCACACACATTCAACATTTGGGATTGGTGGCAGTGCCCTGCAGCTACTGATACATTCCGTTTCTTCCACAAGTGCGACGCTAATAATAATATTTGGGTTGCTGGTTTCAATGGCAAAGAGTGGTGGCCATGGAATCAAGGTGGTCAGACAATTGATACAAGCACATACCTTGTAAAGAATCAGTATCAGCACTCTGTTTACGTATATGATGCAACTATGCAGGCTATTTATACTTACACTAATGGTGTAAAGGATGGAGAGCGAACAGAAGTTATTGACTTCCTTACAGGTAATCGCTTGACAATCGGTGGATACCCTCATCAGAATGGCGGTCTTGCTATGGCATATAGCGGTGATGTTGCAATGGTTAAGATTTACGACCAGCCATTGTCTGAGGAGGAAGTTGCTGAGAAGTATGCTGCGTTGTCACTTCCTGAGACTACTTCTGTTCCAGCTCCAGCAGAGATATCAGCTCCATTGTTGGATATTAAGTGGGATGCAGATAAACAGGCTTCAAACGCTGGTACTCAGACTTCTTTGACAATTCAGTCAGTACCAAGCGCGACAACTTCTGTTGTAAATGTTGATGGCTTTGGTTATGTATTGAACACTGGTCACAAAATTAACAACGACGATTTCTTTGATGGTTTCTACCGTGTTGATTATAGTCAGGATGCCGACTTCAAGAGCAAGTTGCAGGACGGCTTTACTATGGAGCTTATTTGTATCCATAACGGTAACCCTGGCGATTACTGGGTACGTCCAGTTTCATCAGACTCATGGGGTCTTATGTTGCACACTGGCGACATGGGTGCTACTCACCACTGGAGAGTATTCGGTAATGGAGATAACGGCCACTGGGGCCACCACGGCGGTATTCGCGACTTTGATACAGTAATTAAGAGAGATGAGAATGTTGTAATGACATCATTCGACCATCTATTGTTTGTATACAGCACTGATGGCACACACTCATGGAGCGCATACTACAATGGTAAAGAGTACTACCTGGGTGGAAATGCCGGAGACTTTAATGTAGGTAATTACTTCAACGTTAACGGTATGCCTTACAACGATGTTAAGGCTGCACACGGCTTTAATGGTGGTATCGCTGTTGCTCGTATCTTTGACGAGACATTCTCTTCAGACCAGATGGAGCAGCGCTACAAGGATATAAAGCCTACTCTCGATAAGTTGAATGCTTCTCTTGCTCAGTAATTCATTTCTTGAATAATAATTTCAATCCCGACCCTCTCCCGAGGGTCGGGATTTTTTTGACATTTTGCTTCATTTTCAATAAATATATGTATCTTTGTACGATTTAGCTACATAAGCAAATAAAAGAAAACAAAATAT
>JAGBTO010000026.1 GCA_017631285.1 Alistipes sp. | reverse complement strand
GACACTTATTGCCAGAAGATTGTATTCAAGTTGGGCACATATTAAAATTGCCTAAATCACCCTTCTTCTGCGTTACGCTTGTCGTTTTGATGCTCACATACGCCAAGTATGCTCCGCTCAAAACGCCTTCGCAAGCCTTGAATAAGGGCAATTTATCCAATTTTGGGGTGCAGGGGAAAAGGTGGTTGAAAACATTTTGAAATCGGGGTTCGCGGTCAAACAACTGCGAACCCATTTATAAAGATTTATGGAAGAGAAGGATCTTGAATTTTTGAACTCGTTTACCGAGAAATTGGAAAAGACCGTTGTCGATTTGTGTTCTACTGACGAACTGTTAGACGGCAAGATGCTGGAGGTCGAGGAACTTGATGAGAAGTGGCGTACCTCAGCACCTGAATATATGGCAGCTGCTGTCCCTCAGATTGCTGATTATCCGCTGGCGGCTATCGCATGGGCATGCTATGTGGGTATGGGCGCAGCCGTGTTGTGGGATAAGTCGTGGAACGATCATAAGGATATCGAGGATTGGTACTCGATTATGGCCAAGCCACGCGGCTTCGATTGCTTAGATGAGTATGTCGTGGAGTGTTTGGTGGGTTATCCGCTTGAGGGTGAAGCTGCGAAGAAGTTGGAGTCAACAATCAGAAAGTGTGCCAACACAGCCCATACGATGATTCGCAAGGAGGGTATCGAACCACAGAGTGTTATGGCGTTCCATCTCTTTGCTCGCGTGACTAAGGTCTTCTACCGTCTGGGTGTGTCGCTTGAGTTGCGTCATCGTGGTTATAAGTATGTGAAGATGAATGTAAACTTCGCAGGTGAAGCTCCCGTATCATAATTAAGAGGTGTCAATATTCATAAAAGTTGCATAATTTTTGAAAATATTTGCAAAATTGTGAATAATGATAGAGAAAATTTCTTATATTTGCATAAACGAATATGTCTATGAGATTTACTTTTAACATCCATCATTACCATTATATCTTGAGAAAGATAGGGTAGGTCGTGGAGTGTGACGAGTGAAATCATATATAGGCTTACCCATAGGGTGAGCCTATTTTGTTAATGTGTGCAAATAAAACAAAATTACTATGTTGAGAATAGCAATCCAAACTAAAGGTCGTTTGAATGAGCAGAGCATGGCTCTTCTGCGTGAAATAGGAATAGATGTTGATGGCGCAAAGCGTAAATTTTTGTCGAAAGCAACAAATTTCCCTATTGAAGTGTTGTATCTGCGTGATGATGATATTCCACAAGTGGTGGCAAATGGAACAGCTACGTTGGGAATCGTAGGTATGAACGAGGTGGTTGAGCGTGGCTGTGATATTGATGTTGTGGCGAAACTTGGCTTTGGAGGCTGTCGAATATCGTTGGCCGTACCCAAGAGTGAGGAGTATGAGGGTGTTGAGTATTTCAACGGCAAGCGTATTGCGACATCATACCCCAACATCTTGCGTCAGTTTCTCGAGGAGTGTGGCGTGAAGGCTCAGTTGGAGGTTATCTCTGGCTCGGTGGAGATTGCTCCTGCGGCAGGTATTGCCGATGCTATATTCGATATAGTATCATCGGGCGGTACTCTGGTGTCGAATGGCTTGAAGGAGGTTGAACGCGTCTTCGAGTCAGAGGCTGTTTTGATAGCCAACAAAAATCTCTCGGCTGAGGATAAGGAGTTGCTTGAGGAGCTTTTGTTTCGTATTGAGTCAGAACGCGATAGCCGTGATAAGAAATATTTGCTGATGAATATTCCAACCGCATCGTTGGAGGAGGCTGTGAAGATATTGCCTGCTATGCGAAGCCCTACGGTGATGCCTTTGGCAGTGGATGGCTGGTGCTCGTTGCACTCGGTGGTGGATGCTGCCGATTTGTGGGATAAGGTGCGTCAGTTGAAGGCTATTGGTGCCGAGGGTATTCTAGTACTTACGTTGGATAAGATAATTGCTTAAAGCTATGAATATTTTTGTCAATCCTCCCTGCGGAGAATGGTCAGAGTTGTGCCGCCGAGCCGAGCAGGATATCTCGGAAATTGAGGAGCGAGTAAAGACCATTGTGGATGAGGTTGCTTGCGGAGGTGATAAGGCAATTAAATCTCTTGCTAAGGAGATTGATGGCGTGGAACTCGTCTCGCTGAAAGTGTCGGAGGATGAATTTAAGGAGGCTGCCGAGAAGGTGTCGCCAGATGTGAAGGCGGCAATTGAGGTGGCAAGAAAGAATATCTCTGCCTTTCATACGGCGCAGCTCCCTCGTGAGGTAAGGGTTGTGACCCAGCCGGGCGTGGTCTGCATTCAGCGCCCTGTGGCAATCAAGAGGGTTGGTTTGTATATTCCTGGTGGAACAGCTCCGTTGTTTTCTACCGTGTTGATGCTTGCTCTGCCTGCAAAGATTGCGGGATGTGAGGAGGTGGTGTTGTGCACACCAACCAACAAACAGGGTAAGGTTGCAGCCGAGGTGTTGTATGCGGCACAGCAGTGTGGCATTGGTAGCGTTTATAAGGTTGGCGGAGCACAGGCCGTGGCGGCTATGGCGTATGGTACGGAGTCGGTGCCTAAGGTAGATAAAATCTTCGGGCCAGGAAATCGCTACGTCACCTTCGCCAAACAGTTAGTCAGTGGTCGCAATACGGCTATTGATATGCCTGCGGGACCATCCGAGGTGATGGTTATGGCAGATGAGAATGCTAATGTGAAATATGTCGCGGCAGACTTGCTGTCGCAAGCTGAGCATGGCAGGGATAGTCAGGCTATTGTTGTTTGTAACTCGGAAGTTTTTGCCCAGGCTGTGAGGATAGAGGTAGAGCGTCAGGCGGCGCAGCTCTCGCGCGGAGAGTATATCGCCGAGTCGCTAAACAACAGCCGAGCTGTGGTGTTTGCCGAGCTAGATGATATGATAGCCTTCGCCAATGAGTATGCTGCCGAGCATCTTATTATCTCGATGCAGGATGCGTGGTCGGTGGTGGATAAGATTTCGGCTGCAGGAAGTATTTTTGTTGGTAATTACTCTCCGGAGAGTGCGGGTGATTACGCCTCGGGAACAAATCATACGCTCCCCACATCGGGCTGGGCACACTCGTGCAGTGGTGTGAACGTTGATAGTTTTATGCGTAAGATGACCATTCAGGAACTCTCGAAGGAGGGCTTGCAGAGTCTTGCTTCGACTATTGTAACGATGGCTGATGCCGAAGGTTTGGAGGCGCATGCTGCGGCAGTGAAGGTAAGAATGGAAAATTAGAGTTATGGCAAAGGATATAAATAAATATGTGCGTGAGTGTATAGCGCGTCTAACTCCTTATTCAACCGCCCGAGATGAGTATCAGGGTGAGTTGGGTATCTTCCTCGATGCAAACGAGAGTCCTTATGAGAATGGATATAACCGCTATCCCGACCCACACCAGAAGGCCTTGAAGGGGCAGATAGCTGCATTGAAGGGTGTCGATGTGGAAAATATCTTTATCGGCAATGGTAGTGACGAGGCTATTGATGTGTTGTTGCGTGTATTCTGTGAGCCGAGGGAGGATAACGTGGTGTCGATTGCTCCAAGCTATGGAATGTATAAGGTGGCGGCTGCGATTAATGATGTTGAGATTCGCGAGGTGCAGCTGGGTGAGGAGTTCTCTTTGCCCGTTAGGGAAATATTGGCGGCAATAGATGAACACACAAAGATGATATTTCTATGCTCGCCCAATAATCCTACTGGTAATTCATTTCCCAGGGCGCAGATGATGCAGTTGGTGGAGCAGTTCGATGGTGTTGTCGTGGTCGATGAGGCATATATTGACTTTGCCGAGGTTCAGAGCCTGAGTAGTGAAATTGCGATGCATCCAAATCTTGTTGTGTTGCAGACAATGTCGAAGGCGTGGGCAATGGCAGGTCTGAGAGTAGGCTTGGCTATGGCGTCTAAGCGAGTCGTGGAGCTTATGTCGGAAGTGAAATATCCCTATAACATAAATGTGGCTACAATGCAGATTGTAAGCGAATTACTGCGTCAGCCTATTGATGATAAGGTGGCGGAGATAAAGCAGCAACGTGAAGTGGTAAGCAAGGCCCTGCAAGCGAGCGCAGTAGTTAAGAAGATATATCCTTCGGATGCAAACTTTCTACTTGTTGAGGTGGTGGATGCCGATGCCGTGTATGATTTTCTAATCAATAAGGGTATTATTGTCCGCAACCGCAATAGGGTGAAGGGCTGCAAGGGTTGTTTGCGCCTTACTATAGGCAAGCCAGAGGAGAATGAAGCGTTGTTAAAATCAATTTCAGAGTATGAAAAGAGCATTATTCGTTGATCGTGATGGAACTATCATAGTTGAGCCACCCGTTGATTATCAGGTGGATTCGTTAGAGAAGTTGGAGTTCGTGCCAGGAGTAATCTCGGCGTTGAAGTCGATTGCGGAGCTTGATTTTGAGCTTGTGATGGCAACAAACCAGGATGGTTTGGGTACATCATCATTTCCCGAGGAGACTTTCCATCCAGCACATAACAAGATGTTAAAGACTTTGGCGGGTGAGGGTGTGGTGTTTGCCGACCAGCTTATAGACCGCAGCTTTCCCGAGGATGAAGCACCTACACGGAAGCCTCGTACGGGAATGTTTGGGAAGTATCTTTCTGGCGAGTATGACATGAAAAATAGTTATGTCATAGGTGATCGACTAACCGACGTGGAGCTTGCATGGAACCTGGGAGCAAAAGCTATTTTGTTGCAACCCAAGGCCGAGGGTGAGCTGATGTTGCAGGGCAAAGAGTTTGGCGTATGTTGTGAACTTGTGACTGAAGATTGGTGGCAGGTGGCTGAATATTTGCGTTGTACCGAGCGCCGTGCTGAAGTGAAAAGAAAGACTCGCGAAACTGATATTTATGTCGCAGTCGATTTGGATGGAAGGTGTGAGTCTATAGTCGATACGGGGTTGAAATTCTTTGACCACATGCTCGACCAAATATCTCACCACTCGGGTATGTCACTCGAGGTGTCATGTAAGGGTGATTTGGAGGTGGATGAGCACCATACGATGGAGGATGTGGCCATAGCTTTAGGCGAGGCTATCCGTACTGCATTGGGCTCGAAACGAGGCATTGACCGCTATGGTTTTGTGTTGCCAATGGATGAGTGTCAGGCTATGGTATTGTTGGACTTTGGCGGTAGGGCAGATTTCGTGTGGAGTGTTCCTTTTACTCGTGAGAGGGTGGGGGATGTGCCAACAGAGATGTTCAAGCACTTCTTCAAGTCGATGTGTGTGGCTATGCAATGTAATCTCCACATCGAAGCAAAAGGTGAGAATAATCACCATCTGATAGAGGGTGTCTTCAAGGCTTTTGCGAAGGCGTTGAAGATGGCAATACGAAGAGATGTTTTTAGTTATGCTTTACCGTCAAGCAAGGGTGTATTATGATAGCTATTGTTGATTATAAGATGGGTAATCTGCGCTCGGTTGAAAATGCGTTAGCACGATTGGGTGCCGAGTATGTAGTGACGGCTGATGCCGATGAGATAAAGCGTGCCGATAGGGTGTTGTTACCTGGAGTGGGTAATGCTGCCCAGGCAATGGAGAATCTCAGTAAGGCGGGCTTGGTGGAGGTTATTCGCTCGCTGCGTCGTCCTGTGTTGGGAATATGCGTAGGCATGCAGGTGATGTGCCGTCACTCCGAGGAGGGCGATGTCGATTGCCTGGGTATCTTCGATGCCCGAGTGAAGCGTTTTTGCCCCTCGCAAGAGGTTAAGGTGCCTCACATGGGGTGGAATACAATAGGTAATTTGGAATCGAAATTATTCAAGGGTATAGATGGCGGAGAGTATGTATATTTCGTGCACTCATTTTATCCTGAATTGTGCCCCGATACAATTGCTACGACCGTACATGGTACGATGTTTAGCGCAGCTCTAAAGTATGAAAATTTCTACGGCACGCAGTTCCACCCCGAGAAGAGTGGTGATGTGGGTGAGCGTATAATTGCAAATTTCCTTAAGCTATGAGTAAGACAGAGATAATTCCTGCCATAGATATAATCGAGGGCCGATGTGTACGTCTAAGGCAGGGCGATTATGAGCAGAAAAGTGTCTATGATGCCAGCCCTGTGGATATGGCAAAGCGATTTGCTGATTGCGGTGTAAAGCGTATTCACGTGGTGGATTTAGATGGTGCGAAGTCATCGTCACCAAAAAATTTAAAGACGCTTGAAAAGATTGCCTATGGAGCCGATGTCGAGATAGAGTGGGGTGGTGGTATAAAGAGTGAAGAGTCTTTGCGTTCGTTGTTCGATTATGGTGCTACCTATGCCATTGTGGGAAGTGTGGCAGCGCAGAAACGTGAGCTCTTTGCCGAATGGTTGCAACACTTTGGCGGCGAGAAAATTGTACTTGGAGCAGATATTCGACATGGAAAGGTGTCGGTTAATGGCTGGCTGGAGGATATGGAACTTTCCATTGAGGAACTTATTGAAGGCTTCCTGCCCTATGGCATGAGTCAGGTGATATGTACCGATATATCGCGTGACGGTATGTTGCAAGGCCCTTCGTTTGAACTATATACGCGTTTGCAGGAGAGCTACGGTAGGGTTGATTTCACCGTGTCGGGTGGAATATCGTCGATGAATGATATCGAGCAATGCGCGAGCCTTGGTCTGCGTAAAGTCATAATAGGTAAGGCAATATATGAAAATCGGATAACATTAAAGGATATTGAACGATGGTTGCTAAACGAATAATACCTTGTCTGGATGTTAAGGATGGTCGCACGGTTAAGGGTGTCAACTTCGTCGATTTGAAGGATGTGGGCGATGCTGTGGAGTTGGGACAATACTATGCTCGCAGTGGTGCCGATGAGTTGGTATATCTCGATATCAGCGCTACGCGTGAGGGTCGAAATACATTTACTCGTCTGGTTGAGCGCATAGCCGATAAGATAAATATCCCGTTTACGGTTGGAGGTGGTATTTCGTCGTTGGAAGATGCTGCCAGATTACTCGATGCAGGTGCTGATAAGATTTCTATCAATAGTGCCGCCATTGCTAACCCTTCGCTGATAGATTCCATCGCAGCACGCTATGGTAGTCAGTTTGTGGTCGTTGCAATTGATGCCAAACAGATGGAAGATGGTGTGTGGCGTGCTACGACCCATGGTGGCAGCCGTTCAACCGATTTGGAACTGTTTTCGTGGGCAAAGGAGGCGGAACAGAGGGGCGCGGGAGAGATTCT
>JAGBTO010000025.1 GCA_017631285.1 Alistipes sp. | reverse complement strand
ATTTTATCACCGTATTTATTATGCCTCTCGACGCAACAAACCGAAATGTTACTATCACTTTAAGCGACCCAGAAGTCTTATCTGTCGAATACAAAGGGCCCAATACAGAGATACCTCAGGCTGACGATTACACCATTAAAGTCTTGAAGCCTGGTACTTGCAAAATTAAAGCCGTGAGTGAAGATGGTGGCTTCGAGTACGAATGCACTATTACAGTACGTTCTATTATTAAGGTTTCATCTATCACCATTGGCGCCCAAGCCACCAAAATCGGTATTGGTGAAGTAACTTATCTCAATGCAAATCTCCAACCCGAACACCCCGATGAAGATGGCATTGAGTGGAGTAGTAGCAATCCCGGCATTGCCACAGTAGAGGATTCGGCAGTCAAACACGGCGCCAAAGTTACAGGTGTTGCCGCCGGTAAAGCAACCATCACTGCAACAGCAAAAGATGGTAGCGGAGTAAAGGGTTCAATCGAAATTGAAGTTGTGACCATTCCTACATCTATCACCTTTGACGGCAAAACAGACCAAGAAATCTATACTTGGTGGGGTAAGGAGGTTGATTTGAAAGCGAAAGTTGAGCCTTCAGGTGCGTCACTTAAGTCGCTTAAATGGATATGGAATGACGTAAATTCTGATTCAAACCCCGATGGCTTGAAATATAATGTAACAGATGATAAGGCGACATTGACCTACACTTGGCCAAGCCAAACTTCAAGATTAACAGGAGTTGAAGTTCGTGCTTTCTATGGCAATGGAAATACAGTATTTGCGAGGGCAAAAGTCTATTTCCAAACTTTTGCGTGGTTGCTTAAATACTCTGAAGATGCTATAAACTACCAAGGTTTATACGCATTAACTCAAGATTTTGATTACAAATGGAATTGGGATAACAAAGAATTGAAGAAGTTGGCATTTATTGCATATTATCGTTCTTCTGGAAGTGAAATTGCATTGCCTCAATACTACAAAGAGTATTATATCCCTACATCGGAATATACTCTTACTTCGAGCGACCCAAGTAAATTGAAGGTTACAAAGAGCGCAGACGGTGAGTCGTGGATGGTTGAGCGTCTGAACACCACCGACCTTGTGGCAGTGACGCTCACCTACAAGTGTGGCGACCATACACAAACCTATACTATCAACCTTATCCCATAGGCCGAGAGCCTTTCGCAACAAACAACATCCGCCCCAAATACTTGGGGCGGATGCTGTTTTAAGTAACCCAACAAAAGATTCTTAAATAGAGTTACACACATCCCAAATTAATGTTGAATTTCAACACATCTTGTGCGCGACAGGAAATAATCTGCCATTTAAGCCTGCGCTCTGCCACGCTTTGCTCAAAGCAGTGCCAAATTGTCACATCATATGGGGTGGCACATTGTTTGTTATTCACATACCAAAAGCGAATAACAATAAACAACTATCATATTATGAAAAACGGAAAAATTGGAGTAACAACGGAGAATATATTCCCCGTAATCAAGAAGTTTCTATATTCCGACCACGAGATTTTCTTGCGTGAGTTGGTGTCAAACGCCGTGGATGCTACGCAGAAGCTTAAGACCCTCGCCGCCAAGAATGAGTTTCAGGGTGAGCTAGGCGAACTGAAGATAAGCGTAGTTGTTGATGCCGACAAAAAGACCCTCACCGTAACCGACCGAGGTATTGGCATGAACGCCGAGGAGATTGACCGCTACATAAACCAAATTGCCTTCTCGGGTGCCGAGGAGTTCCTGGCAAAGTATAAGGACCAGGCTATCATCGGACATTTCGGCTTGGGCTTCTACTCGTCGTTTATGGTTGCCGACCGTGTCGAGATTTTCACACAATCATATAAGACCGATGCAAAGCCTGTGCACTGGGTATGTGACGGCTCTCCTGAGTATGAGATGGAGGAATTAGACGAGAGTCGCGAGCGAGGCACATCAATCGTGCTACACCTCTCGGAGGATTGTGCCGAGTACTGCCAGGAGCAGAAGGTGCAGGAGTTATTGAAAAAGTATTGCCACTTCCTACCTATTGAGATTGCTTTTGGTAAGGTTAAGGAGTGGAAGGACGGCAAGTATGTCGATACCGAAAAGGACAACATCATCAACGACACCAACCCTCTGTGGACACGCAAGCCTGCCGACATAAGCGAGGAGCAGTATAAGGCGTTTTATAGCGAGCTATACCCAACAAGCGACGAGCCGCTGTTCTATATACATATGAACATCGACTATCCGTTCAACCTGACAGGTATCCTCTATTTCCCAAAAATTAACAACAATTTCGAGATCCAGAAGAACAAGATACAGCTCTACTGTAATCAGGTATTTGTTACCGACCAGGTCGAGGGTATCGTGCCCGAGTACCTGACGCTGTTGCACGGTGTCATCGACTCGCCCGATATTCCATTGAATGTATCGCGCAGCTACCTGCAGAGCGACTCTAATGTAAAGAAGATATCATCTTACATCACCCGCAAGGTTGCCGACCGTTTGAAGGAGCTCTTCAACACTATGCGCCCCGACTACGAGCAGAAGTGGGATGACTTGAAGATTTTCATACAGTACGGAATGCTCACCGACGAGAAGTTTGCCGAGAAGGCTCAGGACTTTATGCTGGTGAAATCTACCGAGGGCAAGTACTTCACGCCAAAGGAGTATATCGACTTTGTGAAGGAGAACCAGACCGACAAGAACGATAATATCATCCTGTTGTATGTCGATGACCCCGTTGATAAGCACTCATTTGTCGAGGCAGCGAAGAACAAGGGCTACGATGTGTTGGAAATGAATGGTCAGCTCGATAGCCACTACATCAACTACTTCGAGTCGAAGAACGAGAAGGTACGCTTTGTGCGTGTTGATAGCGACGTGGTGGAGAAGCTCATCCAAAAGAAAGAGCAGATGTCGATGTCACTTACAGAAGCTCAGCAGGATATTATGCGCCCCGTATTCGAGAGCCAGATGCCTAAGGACGATGCCATTAAGTACGACATCTCATTCGAGCCTATGTCGGCTGATGAAGCACCTGTGGTCATTACGCAGAACGAGTTTATGCGCCGTATGAAAGATATGGCGAAGATGGGCGGTGGCGGCATGAGCCAGTTCTACGGTCAGATGCCCGACAACTTCACCATCACCGTCAATGGCAACCACCCAATCGTCATTGACATTCTGGGTGATGTAGAGCGTGCCTATGGCGATAAGTTGAAGTCTATAACCAAGAAGATTGACGCTGCCGTAGCCGAGGAGCAACGCTTTGACGAGACGGTGAAGGGTAAGAAACACGAGGAGTTCACCCCCGAAGAGAAGGAGATGAGCGAACAGCTCTCGAAGAAGATTATCACCCTGCGTGACGAGCGCAACGAGCGCCTGCGCGAGATAGGCAAGGAGAATAAGTTGGTGCGACAGATTATCGACCTTGCACTACTCTCAAACGGTATGCTCAAGGGTAAGAACCTCTCGGACTTTATTCAGCGCAGTATTTCACTGATTGAGAAGTAGGAAAAATTGCCAAATAAATTTTAATGCAAAGAGGTTGTCAATATTGACAACCTCTTTGCATTACGGCAATATAATCATCGCCGCCTCTTATTTCTGCTTGTTCATCTCCTCACGCCATGAATGGGGTATTATAACAGGAGATGCAAGCGGTTTAGGTTTCTCTACACTATCTTTTTTGCATTGAGGCTGCGCCTCGGTTTTTTTATTTCGGCACGAAGCACAACTGCTGCATATAATTACAGCAACAACAGCAACTGCAACCAGCATGCACAGTCTATTTTTACTTTTTGATTTCATCTCTCCACGAATGTTTAATAATAATAGGTGATTGATGTGATATATTCTCGACATAGCGGAAGCCATCGCCACTGCGAGTGCGGGTTTTCCTACTATCACCAATATTCTTGGCATCATACTTCACAAACTCCTCGTAATCGTACTACCATTCTGGACCATAGGCAATCTTGTGGATACGATGATATATTGCCTCACGCGAAGGTGCATTAAATCCATAACCTTCATAACTTTCTCTCATCATACTATTTACCGACGGACGATATACACCTTCAGCACAATAGCTAGCCCCTTCAAAGATGCCAATATCATCTGACGCATAACGCGAATCTGACAAAAAATGACTCCACTTTATCTTCTCTGGGTCATCGGTTATATCTATATTCTTATCCCAACCAAGATCTTTAGAGAAGTTTTCTAAATAATATTTATCCTCCTCCGTCAGCACCACTCCATCTTTAACATATTCGTCAGCAAGTTTTGCAAATCCGTGGCTAAATTCATGAGTTACACAAGTTCCAAAACAACTAAACGCACTATACGCAATAGCAAATCCACGTCCATCAAAATCCCAATTATCTGGAGAGTACATATGACAGGTTCCATGATGAGAGGTAGAATTTACGACAACAACAGCTACTACATCATCCATCTCTTCATCGAAGCCTAATTTTTCATATATATATCTGATAACCTTCTCATTATCGCCGCCAACAAGCGTGCTACCTGGATCAAGTACAGATTGCAAAGCAGTTTCATGTCCCTCAGCTATCGTCTCATCTTTTGACACAAGAGTTATCGTGTGACAAGTAAAGTAATCGCGAAATGACTTGTATGGCTCATAAGAAAAAAATGACTCCATAGCCACACGCATAATATTGTCGTAAGTACCATCGGCAATTAATCTGTCGGTAAAACCATCACCCATAAAGACAATATTAATACCCTTGCCGCCAATTACATTGGCATATTGCATAACAGAGGTCTCACCATCCCGAGAAAAATCTGTTGAGCTATATGTCGGATTCATTTTTTGATTGATAAAAGTCAATAAATGTTCCTGCGTGATGTCTATTTTTTTTGTTGTATTTCCTGCACGAATCAAGATAGACGCTTTGCGATCTTTAGAACCATAAGGACAATTAGGAGCAATATCAACCGTCAATTCAGCATGACCAGCACTTCCTGCCATAGGATAAACCGTCAGCCAACCCGTTGTCATGCTAACAACCGATACATCCCAGTCTTTCGAACTCTCAAATTTAATGGTTGTTGATGCGGGATACCCCGAGAAGTTTGTCTGATACGGTTCAAATATAATTTTATCATCCTCAAGCGGAGGCTTAGTTGTTTCGGCCTTTTCGCAAGAGGTTAGAGCGAAAACTGCACAACAAATTAACAATAGCTTTTTCATGGTCATTTATATTTAGATTTAATTCTGCCTATTTAATAAAATATCATCTTCACGCAGACATCGTTGTATATGTTTTCACAAATATAATAATTATAAATATAAAAAAAAAGAAAAACCGAGATTTCGTTTATGAATCTCGGTTTTTCTTTTTAGCTAGGAGTCAATACTATAGCAACGCATCAACCTTGGCCTTCAAGGTCTCCTTGCTGGTTGCGCCGACAACCTTATCGACCTGCTCGCCGCCTTTCAGGAAGACGATAGTAGGGATGTTGCGCACCTTGTACTCGGCAACGATGTCGTCGCAAGAGTCAACATCGCACTTGCCGATGATAACCTTGTCGGCATACTCCTCTGCCAACTCCTCTACGATTGGGCCTACCATACGGCAAGGGCCACACCACTCTGCCCAGAAGTCGATAACAACGGGCTTACCAGATGCCATAACCTCTGCATAGTTCTCATTTGTAATTTCTAATGCCATAATTTTAAGTTTTTAAGTTATTTTATGATAATGTATATTTCAAACCCATATCTTCCATGTAATCTACAAGTTCGCTCGTAAGTTCAACCTTATACTTTCTTGAATACATATTAAGCGTAACTCCTAATTCTCTATCTACAACAGCTGTACGCAACACAGCGAAACTCTTATCCTTACTTTCAGCCTTAGTTCGCTTACCCTGTGCACCGATAATCTTCTCTGAGAACTCCTTGACAAATCGCTCGGTAATATCTTCAATAGGGATGACCACATGCACCTCCTTAATCATCTTGTCGCGCACCTCTTCGAGTTGCATTACAGATTGTATCTTGAACTCTAGCTCGGGATTATCGCCAAAAGGCTTTGGTTGCACCTTACCTCTAATGAAGAGGAAGTAGTTTTGATACATATATTGGCGATATTTCTCGTAATCCTTAGCAAAAAGTGCAAACTCATGAGTACCTCCATCATAATCCTCCAGCACAAACTTACCAAACTGACGACCCGTCTTGGTAGTTAAGTGTTGCACCGATGTCACCACACCTGCAACAGCAATTTCCTGGCCATTCAGAGGTTCCAAATCATCAAGACTAGCAACACCCACCTTACACATGTGTTTAATAATCACCCGGTAATCCTCCAACGGATGTGACGAGAGGTAGAGTCCGATTACTTCTCGCTCCTTGTTCAGCAGCTGCAACTGATTCCAATCCTCGACAGCAGGCAATGTAGGGTGTTGAATATCTACCACGCCACCACCGCCAAACAAACTCTGCTGAGCATTAAGTTTCTCCTGCTGCACACGCTGGCCATAGCGTATAAGGCTCTCGATGTATGAAACGCCCTTGTCATCCACAGCAAATAGCTTGCTACGATTGAAATCGATAATAGAATCGAAGCCGCCGGCATAAGCCATATTTTCCAGACACTTGCGATTTACCAAGTTGAAGTTCACTCGCTCAACAAAATCGAAGATATCCTTATATAGACCATTCTGCTCACGCTCCTCGATAATTGACTTCACGGCAGCCTCGCCGACACCCTTAATCGCAGCCATACCAAAGCGAATGTCCCCCGCCTTATTTGACGAGAAATTCTGCTGCGACTCGTTAATATCAGGGCCAAGCACTTTGATACCCATGTGCTGCTTACACTCGGTCATATATTGAGTGATGGTCTTAATATCAGCCAAGTTACGGCTCAACACAGCCGCCATATATTCAGAAGGGTAGTTAGCCTTGAGATAAGCTGTTTGATATGCCACCCACGAATAACATGTAGCATGAGATTTATTGAAGGCATAAGATGCAAACTTCTCCCAATCGGCCCAAATCTTCTCCAGCACTTGAGGGTCATGACCATTATCCTGACCGCCCTTGATGAATTTAGGCTTCAGCTCATCCAACTTCGACTTAATCTTCTTACCCATAGCCTTACGCAGTGTATCGCTCTCACCTCGGGTGAAGTTACCCAGCAAGCGCGACAAAAGCATGACTTGCTCCTGATATACCGTAATACCATACGTATCTTTCAGATACTTTTCCATGATAGGTATATCATAAACAATAGGCTTACGTCCATGCTTACGGTCAATAAAGTCGGGGATATAATCCATCGGGCCCGGACGATACAATGCATTCATCGCAATCAAATCCTCGAAAGTAGATGGTTGCAACTCACGCAGATACTTCTGCATACCAGGTGACTCAAACTGGAAAGTGCCTACCGTACGACCTGCACAATAGAGCTTATATGTTGTTGGATCAGCTATGTCAATTGTATCTATATCTATATCAACACCTTTCGTACGCTTAACATTGGCTACGGCGTCCTTTATAATAGATAGGGTTTTCAAACCCAAGAAATCCATCTTGATAAGTCCTGTATCCTCAATAACCGAACCTTCATACTGAGTCACAAGCATCTTCTCACCCGTCTCCTTATCCTCGGCCGTACTAACAGGAACCCAATCAGTGATATCATCACGACAGATAATCGTACCACAAGCATGCACACCTGTACCACGAACGTTACCCTCCAACATCTTGGCGTACTTGATAGTATTGAACATCACCGGATCTTCCGACTGTTCAGCAGCCTTCAACTCGGGTACATATTCAATGGCATTCTTCAGATTGATTTTTTTATCAGGAATACGGTCGGGTACCAACTTACACAATCTATCAGATTCAGCCAATGGCAATTTCTGCACACGTGCAACATCCTTCAATGCCATTTTTGTCGCCATTGTACCATAGGTGATGATGTGCGCAACCTTCTCCTTACCATACTTCTGCGTAACCCAATTCAACACACGACCACGACCATCATCATCGAAGTCGATATCAATATCGGGCAACGAGATACGGTCGGGATTAAGGAAACGCTCAAACAGCAAATCATACTTCACAGGGTCTATCTGAGTGATACCCAAGCAATATGCCACAGCTGAACCCGCCGCAGAACCACGACCAGGACCCACCGACACATCCAACTCCTCGCGTGCAGCACGAATAAAATCCTGCACGATAAGGAAGTAACCAGGAAAACCCATAGTCTTCATGATGTGAAGCTCAAACTTAAGCAATTCCTTCACATCCTCCGACAGAGGATCGCCATAGCGCTTTTTGGCTCCTATCATCGTCAAGTGACCAAGATAATCGGCTTCAAGCTTGATACGATATAATTTATCATATCCGCCCAATTTCTCAATCTTCTTATGCGCCGCGTCCTCATCCATCACAACTTTTCCATTCTCATCACGAGTAAATTCATCGAAGAGGTCCTTTTCGGAGTATTTGGCTCGATAGCCATCCTCGGTTCCAAACTCTTCAGGAATTTCAAACGTCGGCATGATAGGGGAGTGATCAATCGAGTAGCTCTCAACTTGATTGCATATCTTCACCGTATTGTTCAAAGCCTCGGGCACATCCTCAAATATGGCATTCATCTCGGCACGTGTTTTCATCCACTCCTGCTTAGAGTAGAGCATACGCTTGGGGTCATCCAAATCACGCCCCGTAGAAAGACATATCAAACGATCATGTGCCTCGGCATTTTCCTCATCAACAAAGTGTACGTCGTTGGTACAAACCAATCCAACGCCAAACTTATCCGATAACTCCAGCAACTTTTCATTGACCACCTTTTGCAACTCATATGCTTCATGATTAGCACGTTCTACCGTTGCCTTATGTAACT
>JAGBTO010000024.1 GCA_017631285.1 Alistipes sp. | reverse complement strand
TAGCTCAGCTGGTTCAGAGCATCTGCCTTACAAGCAGAGGGTCGGCGGTTCGAATCCGTCAACTCCCACAAGGAATAAACGAAGTAAAAAGGTGTCGAATTTTCGACACCTTTTGTTTTTTTACACATCAGCTATGAAAATTTATTTGCATAAGCCGGTGTGTGAAAAACAAAAATAGTTGATATCTCAACTTTTGCGTAGAGCAATTCCTTGTTAGCGCCCCGCGGCGAGCGCAACGGAAAGGCGTTAAGCGTAGCAACCGATAGGGAGCGCAGTAGCCAATCCGTCAACTCCCACAAACTAACAAACCAAAAGAAGATGTCGTAAGACATCTTTTTTTTTGGTTTATACGAAATGATATTGATGAGCTCCAATCTTTTTTGCAGAGTGATATTAGTTTAATGCCATGAGATAAACACAAAGTGATTTAGTATTTAAAAACACATTTAAAGTAATAAAGCGACCCACGTTTTGAGGGTCGCTTTTACTTTAAATAACGCTATAAATATTTATTAGAACAAATAGCCTGTATTAATGTAGAATGCTCCATTACCATCCTGATTCTTAATGAATGGATCGTTACTAAACTTACTAATAGGCAAACCATACTCAAATGCTACAATAAAGTTCTGATTCATGATAAATCGCAATCCTGCTCCAACAGTGATATGAGGGCGGTCAGCAGTACGATTGCCCGACAGAGCCATATATTTATCATACTCAGCCTTTGCCTTAGCATATTCAGCAGTTCCTACATCAGTACGCTGAAACGACATATCGTAATTGCGTGTCACCATTGTACCATCGCTAAATGCACTCAAGCCAAAAGCTATATTTTGTTTCCACAAAGTAAAATTAACAAATCGCCAACGCATCTCAGCATTATAAGATGCTACATCTAGACCTTGAACACGATTACGCATCAAGCCTCGTATTGTACGATAACCGCCCATACCATCGCGATCATAAGATGGGCCCATAACTGTGAGATATGGAAGAATATAGTACGGTGCATCCTTGCCCAATGTACCTTCATAATTCAAACGATATGCGAAAGTAAGAATATCATTCTTAACAATAGGCACATACTGACGGAAAGTTGCTGAATAACGATAGAATGGATTTGTCGTACCCAGCCATTTAGGAGCTAATGTAGCATGAGCTTCTGCCCAAATACCTCGTGATGGAGCTCCCTCTTTATCACGTGTATCATACAGCATACCCAAACGAACCGTACTATTCAAACCACCCCAAGCCTCATCTTCGGAGATGATTCCCCATTGACGATACAAATCAAAAATCGGAGTCTCATATCTAGGGTCCTCTGGATCCGTTGGATACTTCTTATACTCCTCCTTATTTTTATTGATTTTATCAAAATTAAGCGCCTGCTTATCTTTATATCCCTGCTTTATATAGCTAATATGATAACCAGCCTCCCAGAAGAATTTATTTTTCCAAATATTACCAACAAAGTCGGTCTTGAAAAGCGCCGCCAAACGATTGACACGATACTTCGGAGTATAGATATAATCATCATGATTTTGTTTATCCTTACCCAACATCACCTTCTCATGGTCATAATACGACATATAGCCATTAAAGCCATAGAAATCCATAGCTTTCTCATTGGTAAGAGTAAAAGTCGATGACCAACGCACACCCGGAATCAAGAACTTATTATCATACGATATTACAAAAAGCTGCGAACCCTTAGTAAAGAACGAGGCCTCAAAGTACCATTGTTGGCGGGTATTGGGATAGACTGTACCATCACCAAAATCATAAATATTAAGCAGAGCGCCTAACTGAAAACCTTTATCGGCATCGAAAGCTACAGCGGGCAGAGGTCCAAAATTATAGCCTTTCTTCACTATCTCTTTCTTTGCGGAAGTCTCCTCCTGCGCCTTAGCCTTTTCTTGAGCCTGAATTCCCAGGGCAAACATTGTAGCTAAAACGAGCAAGCATAAACTTTTTTTCATACTAATAAGTTTTATTTTTGAAACAAAATCTCCTTAATGCGATGATACTTACCTCGCAACTCATTGTCCATAAACAATCTCACATCCGAAATCAGCAATCTAATCAAGCGCCAAGTCTCATGCGCCACTATAGGAGCAGGAAGCAATAACGCTATCGCAGCAAGCGACCATGGATAGGGAATATAAACGCAAATAATAATCGAGTAGATTACCATCAATATAGGCCACAACACCAAATTAATTAGATATCGAATCGAGTTACGGAAAGCATAATCCTTCAACTTGGTAAACAGGAATCCACATAACAACTTGATAGGCAATGTAAGGATTGATACGAGGACACAATATGGAAGCGTGAGGATAAGATACAAATGCTTAAGCACTCGCGATAATACAGGGTATTTAATTGATACTGAATTGATGCTTATACGCTTAGACTTACGAATTTCATATGCTTCAGATCCAAGGCGCATAAGTTCATTAAACTCATCCGAACGCTCCTCTCGCAACTGAGCGAGTTGCTGCACAGTGATGTTATTTGCTCGAAAATGTGCATCCAAACGGCATTTACGCAACTCCGGAGAACTTTTATATAGCTTACGCACCTGGGTCTTAACTGCGGCAGCACAAACTTCATACGTAGCATCGTAATTTTCATCATTTTCGATGTAGAAGATAGATGAACGCATGCGTTCAGTTAACATCTCCCTCATTACATTCATCTGCTCTTGAGGAGTCATTTCGCTATGCTGCGATATAAACGTTCCCACATTAATAGGATCACCAATCTGCACTCTCACCGTAGAACGAAAACGGAAGAAACTACCGTAACGCATACCTACGGGTACAATATACAGGGGTGTATCAGGCATTAACTCTTGAGCTTGAAAAGCTATACGGAATATACCTTTTGAGAGTGGCAGTGATGAATATTTTGCCTGATGCTGACCTTCAGGAAAGATGCAGAAAGGCACCTTGTCGCGAAGCACATCGACTGCTTTTTCAATGGTTTCATTATTCTTGCGCACCTCATCAATGCCATCACGCATACGCATGATAGGCATAATCTTCAAGAAGTGGAAAATGCGAGCAAGTATAGGATTTTTGAATATATCTGCACGAGCCACAAAGACCTTAGGTTTGCGATCCATTGCCAATATTACCAACGCATCCATCAAAGCATTAGTATGATTGGGTGCATATATTACGGCTCCATCTTGTGGCACCTTCTCAAGACCGACATATCGAATATTGCGATATGATAGCTTGAGAGTAAAATCAACGTAATAGCGCAGAATGCTATACCACAAATTGAAATCTTGAACTTTTTTTATACGTTTTGCCATTATTATGCAAGTTTTTTTCTACGGAATAAATAGGCTACGCCAAGGCCTGATATAATATGCCAGATTCCCCACCATGCAGCTATAAACAACATTCCGCCATAATGGCCATGCCATACCTCGGGAGGGAAAATCGCGGGATTAAAGAGCAAAATAAGACCCAAACCTGAATTTTGGATACCGGTCTCTATTGTAAGTGAGCGTACATCTGCCTCAGGAACCTTTGCCAACTTACCGCCGAAATACCCCACGCCCAAAGCAGACGCGTTGTGCAACAGCACAATGAAGAATACATAAAAAATGTTATCCAATATAATCTGGAAATTCTGAGAGAACGAAGCAATCACCATTCCTATAAAAAGCAGAATAGACATCATCTGAGCAGGCTTAGTAATCTTCTTTGTAGCATTAGGGAAATAGTGCGAGAAGAGCATACCCAACACAATAGGCAAACCCAACAATAGCAGAATTTGCTCTAACATTGGCATGAATGGAATAACCAGCATTGGAATATCGCTCTTTACACTTATGATTTGGCTATAAAGAGTTCCCCATACGAAGAAATTTATTGGAGTGATAACAGGAGCCATTGCCGTTGTAACAGCCGTCATCGAAACCGAAAGTTCGACATTTCCTTTTGATAGCGATGAAATAAAGTTAGATATGTTTCCACCTGGACATGAGGCAACTAAAAGCATGCCCAAAGCAATCATTGGTGTAATGAATGGATTCAATGCTAATACTATAGCAAATGTCACTGCTGGTAACCCAACCCATTGCAAAAAGATTCCTAAAATCACCGATTTGGGTTTTGTAAAAACCTCCTTAAAGGTTTGGGTTTTAATACCCAATGCAACTCCAAACATTACAAATGCAAGGATAATGTTTACTATCAACATTCCACCCTCGCCAAAGTTAATGGAAATACCATTTAAACTCTCTAATTGTTCCTTCATCTTTAGTTAGATTTAGTAGCCAAGAACCGACTACGTTTATGAATTAGTTATTGTATTATTTTTGCGACCTTTTAGACTGTAATTTTATCCAAATTTGCCAAAAATGCATGCATATTTCTTACAAATATATCAATATTTTTCTTATCCAGGCAATTTAACCTTTGTTAATTTCCGTATTACATCATAATTGTGGCGAATAAGGTATCTTTCGTGTTAAAAACCCTATTTTTGTGGTAAGATAGCATTTCATATCATTAAAAAAAAGGGTTATTTCGCCACAAATAGTAATAAATTGCAACAATAAATCATTGTATTCTAAAGCAACACAGCCACCCTAAAAGGGTGGCTATTGAGATTTCTATTTCACTGACGAAACAACACTATTCTAAAATGGATTTCGCGATTCCTAGCTCCAACCCACGAAGTTCGGCAAGACCGCGCAGACGGCCTATACAACTATATCCAGGATTGGTCTGCTTTCGCAAATCGTCTATCATCTGATGTCCATGATCGGGGCGCATAGGAATAGACTCACCACGCTTTTGTTGCAACTCAAGAAAAGCCTTCATGACACCATACATATCGACATCTCCCTCGAGATGATTTGCTTCGTAAAAATTACCCTCGGCATCACGCTGCGTACTACGTAAATGCACAAAATTGATGCGCTCAGCAAAACGTGTCATCATAGCAGCACAATCATTGGCGCTACTCACACCAAACGAGCCGGTGCAAAGACACAAACCATTACTCTGGTTGGGAACAGCATCAATGAGAGCTTGAAAATCGTCGGCTGTGCTCAAGATACGTGGCAAACCAAGAATAGACTGTGGAGGGTCGTCGGGATGAATGACCAACCTAACACCTACCTGGTCGGCAACGGGACAAATCTCGCGCAAAAAATAGATAAGATTTGAGCGTAATCGTTCAGGGGTAACATCCTTATAGCGGTCGAGTTCCTGTTGGAATTGCTCCAATGTAAAACTCTCCTCCGAACCGGGCAAACCAGCAATCATATTTCGAACAAGCTTTTCGCGCTCGGCCTCACTCATCTGCTCAAATCGCCGTTTTGCCTTCACCTGCTCCTCGGCACTATACTCTGTCTCGGCACCGGGGCGTTTCAACAGGAACAAATCAAAAGCCACAAAAGCGGCTCGCTCAAACCTCAACGCTCGACTTCTGTCAGGAAGTTCGTATGCCAAGTCGGTGCGGGTCCAATCCAAAACGGGCATAAAATTATAAGTAACAACATTAACCCCACAACGGCTCAAGTTACGAAGTGTGGTTTTGTAATTGTCGATATATCGCTGATAATCGCCCGTTTGGGTTTTGATATGCTCATGCACGGGAACACTTTCAACAACCGACCACTTTAAACCTACAGACTCAATCAGTGACTTACGCTTAAGAATCTCCTCCTCGCTCCACACCTCTCCATTGGGGATATGATGCAAGGCGTTTACAATGCCAGTAGCTCCCGCTTGACGGATATCCCAAAGGCTAACAGGGTCATTCGGCCCATACCAACGCCATGTTTGTTCACAAAGTATCATCTTCTATAATTTTTACATTGCAAATGCATTAAATCCGCCATCGACAATGGCTACCGTACCGGTAACGAAGCTCGACGCATCGCTGATAAGATATTGAATTGTTCCACACAACTCCTCGGCACGCCCCATGCGTCCAAATGGAGTTTGACGAATGACATCCTTACCTCGCTCGGTGTATGAACCATCGGGATTAGTCAGCAAGGAACGATTCTGTTCAGTCAGGAAGAATCCTGGAGCAATGGCATTTATACGTATTCCCTCACCAAACTTCTTAGCGATTTCAGTTGCCATGTATGCCGTATAATTGCTTATACCTGCCTTAGCTGCAGCATAACCACATACTCGAGTAAGCGGACGGAAAGCGGCCATACTTGAGAAATTAACAATTACACCCTTCTTCTGCTCAACCATAGGCTTCAGAAACACCTGTGTAGGGAGTACCGTGCCAACAAGATTAAGTTCGAGCACTCGCTGGAATTCCTCTATTTTGAGGTCGAAGAACGTACCATTAGGAGCAATGGTTGCTCCGGGCATATTACCTCCCGCTGCATTCAGCAAAGCATCTACACGACCATAAGCTGCGAGGATATCCTTGAGGTTTTGTTCCAAGGCTTCACGGTTCATAACGTCGGTGGTGAGGAACATTGCCTCGCCCCCATTGCCCTTTATCTCATTCACAATAGCTTCACCCACCTCGACCTTGCGGCCAAGAATAACCACTTTGGCCCCCTCATCGGCAAGATGAGCTGCGATAGCACGACCCAAAACGCCTGTACCACCTGTAATGACAACAACTCGGTCTTGAATATTGAATAAGTTTTTCATAATGTTCGGATGTTCGTTTAAAAGTTAAAATAGCGTTTAGCGTTATTATAGCATATATCTTCAATCATAGCCTCGACTCGCGGCATCTCGCATTCAGGTATTAGACCATCCTCAACATCCTTACCTACCAAATCACACAATATACGTCGGAAATATTCGTGACGAGGATATGACACAAACGAACGCGAGTCGGTAAGCATACCGACAAATCGACTCAAAAGTCCTTGCAGCGAAAGTGTATTCATCTGCTGAATCATGCCATCAATCTGATCGTTAAACCACCATCCTGAGCCAAACTGAATCTTGCCCGGAATACTACCATCCTGGAAATTGGCAGCCATAGCTGCAATAACTGCATTCTCGGCGGGATTGATATTATAGAGAATAGTCTTTGTCAAACGATTATCGACGTTCAATGCGTCAAGCAAATGAGCCAAAGCAGTACCGTTGCTATAATCTCCAATGGTATCGAAGCCCGTATCAGGACCCAACTGCTTAAACATACGTGAATTGACATTACGCATTGGTCCAAAGTGGAATTGCTGAACCCACCCTTTAGCATGATTCATGCGACAGAGCTCGACAAGTATAGCCGTTTGCAACTTCACAACCTCGCCAGAATTCAACTCTTCACCCGACATAACTTTATCAAACAGCATTGCGGCCTCCTCACAACTACACTCTGCCCACGGAAAAGCACTAACGCCATGGTCGGCAACCTTACAGCCCTCAGCTGCAAAATGGTCGTGACGTTTTTGCAACGCCTCCAACAGTTGTAAGTATGAGTCTATCTGAACACCTGCAACTTCACCTAATCGAGCTACATAATTGCGATATGTAGCACTATCACCCACAGCCATAGCCTTATCGGGACGCCAGGTAGGTAGAACCTTCACCTCGAACCCACTTTCACGAATAGCTCGGTGATGCTCCAAAGAGTCAATAGGATCATCGGTTGTACAGACAACCTCGACACCATAGTAACGCATCAACCCCCGAGCCGACATTCCCTCCTCGGCAAGTTTTGCATTACAAGCATCATATATTCTTCGTGCCGATTGGGAATTCAACGTTTCGGTAATACCAAAGGCGGTACGAAGTTCTAGATGAGTCCAATGATACAGTGGATTGCGGAACGTGTATGGCACTGTCTCTGCCCACTTCTGGAACTTCTCCCAATCGCTTGCCTCACCTGTAATATAACGCTCTTCAACGCCATTGGCACGCATAGCTCTCCACTTATAGTGGTCACCACCAAGCCACAATTCGGTGATAGTCTTAAAACGATAATCCTCGGCTATCATCTGTGGCGATAGATGACAGTGATAGTCGATGATTGGCATTTTTGCCGCATGATTGTGATATAGATGTTGTGCCACCTCTGTTGTAAGCAGAAAATTGGCATCCATGAATGGTTTGATATTACTCATAATATTGAATAGGCTTGTGTTTTGGAACAAGAGTTTTCATAATGCGCCATGCCACCAGATAGGCCACAGCACAGATGCAGAAGATAATCATATATCCGGCTGGCTTACCACTAAAACCCAGGAAATTGAATGCCTCACCCTGAGCTGCCGCATACACGAAGAGCATACCTGCACCCTTATTAATTAGAAATGATGCTATACCGCCTGCCATATTACCGATACCTGTAATTGTTGCAATGGTGGATTTGGGGAACATATCTCCAACCGTAGAGAAGATATTTGCCGACCACGATTGGTGTCCGGCTCCAGCCAAGCCGATAATAATGGCTGGGAACCATACCGACACACTTTGCAAAGGCTGCGCAAAGAGAGCCAACAGAGGGAAGAAGGCAAAAATCAACATCGCTCGCATTCGACCAGCATAAGGCTCCATACCTCGCTTCTCGACAAAATATTTAGGCAGATAGCCCCCAAAGAACGATATAATGGTAACAATCAAATATAACACGAAGACCAATAACTTACCCATTGTGGTTTGCATAGTATAACCACACTCCGAAAAATAAGCCGGCGCCCAGAAGAGATAAAACCACCACACTCCATCGGTCAGGAACTTACCCAACAGGAATGACCATGTTTGGCGATAACGAAAACATTGCAAGAAGGGGATAGACTGATCTTTTGTTTCGGGTTGAGAGACTTGAGCAACCTCGGCTTTAACCTCATCTTGCTGAATATACTCTATCTCAAGAGAATTTACATGCTTGGACTGCTGAGGTTTATCGTACATATAAATCCAAAAGAACATCCACACAAAGCCTAGCACACCGATAATAATAAATGCCATTTCCCATCCAAAAGCATCGGCAAGGATAGGAATGGTAAGTGGCGCTGCCAAAGCTCCTACCGATGAACCTGCATTGAAAAATGATGTAGCCAAAGCTCGGTCCTTCTTGGGGAAATACTCGGCTGTAGTTTTGATTGAAGCAGGGAAGTTTCCGCCTTCACCCAAAGCGAGTATAGCACGACACGCCAGGAAGAGCCACACACTCACCGTAGCCACACCCACAGCCGCCTCTGAGCCAATCTCAATAGCCCGTAACGCCACCATGGAATCAATGCCCTCAATAGTCATGGTCATCCAACCACAACCTGCATGCATACAAGCACCGAGGGACCATATACCAATAGCCCACAAAAAACCCTTCTTTGTACCCATCCAATCGACAAAGCGTCCAGCCAAAAGGCAAGCCAAGGCGTAAAACAGAGAGAAGAAGCCAGCTATGGTTCCATAGTCGGAGTCGGTCCAATGAAACTCTGGAGCTATATAATCCTTCCACGTAAGCGACAGCACCTGTCTATCCAAATAGTTAATTGTGGTTGCAACAAATAACAAAGAACATATCACCCAACGCCAAGATGTCATTTTACCACTTTTCATAATATCAGCAAATTAAAATTGTTTCACACCTGCAATACACTCCAATGCCTCCTCACATTTTAATGTGATATATGCCCAATCCTGATTATCAATTTTGACCTTTGGGAATAGCTTTGAACCCATGCCTACAGCAAACACTCCTGCTTTGAACCATGCAGTTAAGTTTTCAACCTCGGGCTCAACGCCTCCAGTAACCATAATCTTGCTCCATGGCATTGGCGCCATGAGTCCCTTCACAAACTTTGGCCCAAGCACATCCCCCGGGAAAAGTTTACATAACTCACATCCCGCCTCCTGTGCCACACCGACCTCGGTTATTGAACCGCAACCAGGGGTGTAAGGAATCTGGCGACGATTACACACCTTTGCTACATCGGAATTAAGCAAAGGGCCAACCACAAAACATGCACCCAGCTGAATGTAGAGTGCAGCTGTAGGTGCATCGACTATAGAGCCTACACCCATCGCCATTTCAGGGCACTCCACTTCAGCATATTTCACCACTTCAGCAAACACCTCGTGTGCAAAATCGCCTCGATTAGTAAACTCAAAAGCACGAATACCACCTGCATAGCAAGCCTTCACAACCTGCTTTGCCACCTCAACATTGCTATTGTAAAATACGGGCACTATTCCTGTTGCCTGAATCTTATTCAGAACTGAAATTTTATCAAAACGAGCCATAATATAATTGTTTTCATCGTTGAACTCTACCACTTGCATCACCACCACACAAAGCCTCAACTTCTTCTGTTGAGACCATATTAAAGTCTCCTGCGATAGTATGTTTCAAGGCCGACGCAGCAACTGCAAACTCCAAAGCCTCAGCTTGCGTACTCTTCGTCAAAAGGCCATGTATGACCCCTCCTGAAAATGCATCACCACCACCTACACGATCAACAATTGGATTAATGTCATAACGGCGCGACTCATAAAACTCCCGGCCGTTATATATCATCGCCTTCCAGCCATTGTGTGATGCTGAAAATGATTCACGCAGAGTTGAGATAACATACTCAAAGCCAAACTCATCGACCATAGCCTTAAAGATAGACTTGTAACCTTCGGCATCAGTTCTACCAGCCTCTATATCGGCATCGGGTTTAAAACCAAGACACAATTCCGCATCCTCCTCATTACCTATGCACACATCAACATATTGCATCAAAGGGCGCATCACAGATTGAGCTTTCTCCTTTGTCCAAAGTTTTTTGCGGAAATTCAAATCCACCGACACCTTTACTCCATGACGCTTCGCAGCCTCGCACGCAAGGCGTGTAAGATTAGCCGCCTTGTCGGATATAGCCGGTGTGATACCCGACCAATGAAACCAATCTGCACCCTGCATAATCTTGTCGAAATCGAAATCACATGGCTCGGCTTCAGAAATAGCGGAATGAGCGCGATCGTATATTACCTTGCTTGGGCGCATAGCAGCACCCGTCTCAAGATAATAGATACCTATCCTATCACCACCACGAGTGATATAATCAGTATTGACACCATAGCGACGCAAAGCATTGACAGCCGACTGACCAACCTCATGACATGGTAACTTTGTCACAAAATAAGCGTTGTGGCCATATGCAGCTAAACTGACAGCCACATTTGCTTCGCCTCCGCCATAGACCACATCGAATGAGTCGGCCTGCACAAAACGATTTGTACCAGCAGGGCTTAAACGAAGCATAATCTCACCAAAAGTTACAACCTTTTTCATATTGTTGTATATATTTTATTCAAAATCCTCTAATTGCAGATTACTTATCTCTATTGAGCGACTAATATCTTCACATACAAAGTTATGAATTTATTCCATTTTTGCAAATATGCGGCAATCGGAAACTATCATATAGCTAAATATCGTGTACAAATCTGATACAATCAATTGCACTAAACATTGTTATAATAAAAAGACAGGAGCAATAACCATGCTCCTGTCTTCAACATATTACTATCTACTCTGTTTATTCTGCCAATATCTGTTCACAAAGGTTCACATCGGTTGGACGAATGATAACATTGGCTACCGGACCTTCCGCAAAAGCATACATATATTCGATAAATACGCCCTGCTCAGTCAAACGGTCAAGCACCTGAGCAAGAGCTCCACTCACATTAGGACACTCGACACAAACCACATCGGTAAGCATAACTGCAAAGTTTGCAGCACGCAAAACCTCCTCGGCTTTATCGGTATTAGAGACAATCAATCTTAAGATACCGAAATCAGATGTTTCAGCCATACTGAATGCACGCATATTAATGTCATTCTGACTCATTATCTTTGCCACCTCATTTATACGTCCCGACCTATTCTCGAGAAATATAGACAACTGTTTAATTATCATATCTTATAGATTTTAATTATTTACTTCAACATTCTGTTATCTATAACTCGCTTGCTCTTGCCCTCGCTGCGAGCAATGCTATTAGGCTCCATAAGCTTAATATCAGCAGCGATAGAGAGTACACTCTTCAGTTTATCAGCTAATCTCTTCTTCATAGCAAGCATTCGACCAATATCATCACTAAAGAAGTCCTTGCGAACCTCAACCTGTACTTGTAGAGTATCAAGATTACCCTTACGCTCGACAACAAGCAGATACTGAGGCTCAAACTCATTCATCTCAAGGATCACACTCTCAACCTGTGATGGGAAGACGTTTATACCTCGAATAATAAGCATATCGTCGCTACGACCCACAATGCGACCCATGCGTACCGATTTTCGACCACAAGCGCACTCTTCATCGTATAGCGTACAGAGGTCTTTAGTACGATAACGCAATAGAGGCATACCCTCCTTGGTTAAAGTTGTAAAGACAAGCTCTCCCGTTGTACCATAAGGCAACTGTTCCAAAGTATCAGGATCGATAATCTCGGGGTAATAATGATCTTCATTGACGTGCGAGCCATTCTGCTCGCTACACTCATACGACACACCAGGTCCTACAATTTCACTTAGGCCATAGAGATTATATCCTTTCAGACCCAAGCGCTGCTCAATCTCCTTACGCATATTCTCGGTCCAAGGCTCTGCGCCAAAGGCTCCTATACGAAGATTGATATCATCTTTCGATATACCCATCTTCTCGAGTGTTTCAGCCAAATACAAAGCATATGAGGGAGTACAAGCAATTCCACTAATTTTAAGGTCACGAATCAGTCGAATGTGTTTCTCGGTATTACCCGTAGAAGTCGGAATTACTGTAGCACCCAAATTCTCAACTCCGTAATGCGCACCAAGGCCTCCCGTAAACAAGCCGTAGCCGTAGCTTACCGAGAATGTATCGTCGCGCGTAACGCCAAACGATGTAAGAGCTCGAGCCATAACCTCAGACCATACCGCCAAGTCTTTACGTGTATAACCTACGATGGTGGGATTACCAGTTGTTCCCGACGACGCATGCACACGCACAATCTCCGATGAAGGAGCTGCCTGCAATCCATAAGGATAGTTATCACGCAAATCTTGCTTGGTTGTAAATGGCAACTTTACTATATCATCTATACTCTTAATATCTTCAGGCGATATATCCATTGCCTGCATCTTATTGCGATAGAATGGAGTGTTATGATATACATAATTAACAAGCTTTTGCAAGCGTTTACTCTGCAAAGCATGCATTTCATCACGACTCATGCACTCTTTAGCTGGATTCCAAATCATATATTTAAGTTTTTGTTTATGTGCTTTTATTTATGGTCCTGATTAAAGGCTGCCATGCGCTCCTGTAAAACATCATACAGTTCCTCACGCATACGCGACGTACAGGCTCTTACACCCTGTTGCTCACTGCCCGTAGTGGAAAGGGATATGCTGCTTACGCCATAATACAACAGTTCACGAAGTAACTCTCCTCCCGTCATCGATTTATAACCTATAGTAAAAAAGAACCCATCACCCACCTGCTGCGTAACATCACGGTCATAGACAATGTGAAAGCCATTCTGAAGAAATATGCGTTTCATACGTTCTGCACGACGAGCATATTCACGTGTATCCTCCACAAAATTTATCACCCCCTCGGTAGAAAGGCGCATCATCTCGGCATAAGCATACTGAGTAGAGGCTGTTGTGCCTGAAGTAATCATGTATAATATTGAGGCCACAAGAGTTTGACCAAACACTCCTGAGTCGTGATAACGCTCAGCCAAAGCTGAATATTGTCGTTCGTAAAGGTTATCGCTTATTGCAAGCATAGCCATTCGCTGACCTGCATAACTAAAAATTTTGGATGACGACAACATTAAAATATAGTTATCGGTATAACGTGCTACGGTGGGTGCAAACGGAGGCATATATGGATGGCTCAAATCCTTACGATAGTCCATACAAAAATATGCTAAGTCCTCCATAACAACCACATCGTAACGAGTAGCCAGCTCTCCAATAATTTGCAGTTCATTCTCCTCCAACGCGATCCATGCAGGATTATTGGGGTTGGAATAGACTATGGCAGCAATGTCGCCCACCGAGAGCATTGATTCAAGCTTGGCACGCAACGCCTCACCTCGATAGTTATAGATATCAAACTCTACCCACTGGGTTCCAATGACACGCAACTGCGACTTTTGAATAGGGAAACCCGGATCGACAAACAACACTTTATCCTTACCTTTTATGCGCTGGGTGCAAGCTATAAACGAGCCAAATGAACCTGCCACACTACCCACAGTAGGAACACATGAACGTGCAGAGACATCAATATCAAGAAACGCCTTAACAAACTTCGACGCCTCGTGTTTAAATTCAGGCACACCTGCAGCTGCTGGATATTGCGAACCTACGCCCCTATCCAAAGCTTGCTTTTCGGCCTCAACTCCATATTGATTTACAGGCAACCCAGGAGAACCCTGATCCATACGAATGAACGGTATTCCAGTTTTCTGCTCTAAATATTGAGCGACCAACAACACCTCACCGATTGTTGCATTTGCCAGATCTGCTACATGAAGTTCATGTGCAGCCTGTTCAACCAACTCTTCGCTAAAAATCTTCATCTCCTACTCCTCCGTTACAGCTTCAAGACCCATATCAAAAGCTCGAAGATTATCATCTACAACCTTCTTTCCCTTAGCTGCAAATACCCTTTCAATCGCATCTCGCAACTCTTGAGTCGATAAAATTTCAATATAACGTGCCGCCATTCCCAGAAGCACAACATTGGCACTCTTGGGAGTCCCGCCATCCTTGGCAATTTGCTCGATATCGAGTGTCACCACTCGCGGGAGAGTATTTATCTCTTCTTTTAGTATCTGTTCATCAGGATAGTTGGGAATATTCTTATATGGGACCGATGATGAAACGACCCATCCACAATTATTCAGACACGACACATAACGCAAAGCCTCCATAGGTTCCATTGAGATAATAAGATCAGCACTGCCATTTTGTATCAAATCAGAATAAATAGGCTCGGTTGAAAGTCGCAAATTTGACTGCACATCTCCTCCTCGCTGACTCATACCATGCACCTCTGCCTGCTTGAGATTAACGCCTGCCGCGGCGGCGGCATTACCTATAATGGTGGCAATGGTGAGAATACCTTGCCCTCCAACACCTGCTAATATAATATCTTTTTTACTCATCTTTACCAGCTCTCTTTTGACGTAGTTTACGGTTTAATGTCTGAATACACTCACGACGAGGAATAATTACTGAGACTCCTTCATATTCTATCTCCTGGCGGATAATACAAGTAATCTCCTCCATATTTTTAGGTATGGGGACTACTACATGTAGATGTTCTGGTTCTACACCCAAACCTCGACATATAGCTTCAAACTTATTTGTACCTGCCGAATCTTGACCACCGGTCATTGCTGTTGTGAGGTTATCTGATATAATCACTGTGATATTTGAGTTATCATTCACAGCATCCAACAGACCTGTCATACCCGAATGGGTAAACGTAGAATCACCTATGACCGCAATTGCGGGATGCAGCCCCGCATCGGCAGCCCCTTTTGCCATGGTTATTGAAGCTCCCATATCGACACAACTATCAATTGCACGAAATGGAGGTAATGCCCCCAACGTATAACAACCTATATCGCCGAATACTCGTGCACTGGGATACTCTTTTATAACTCTATTCAGCGCATCATAAACATCACGATGACCACAACCCTGGCACAATGCAGGTGGGCGAGAAACAACATTCTGCGCCATATATGGAACATTCTTCACATCGCCACCCAATGCCAAATCCAAGGCATCTGGCGTGAGTTCTCCCATGCGTGGCAAATCTCCCGTCAAGCGTCCCTTCAAAGGATAGTCCGCACCTAACAAAGCCTTCACCTGCTCTTCAACAACAGGTTGTCCATCCTCGGCAATAAGCAGACAATCGCATTTAGATGCAAATTCACGAATAGTATTCTCAGGCAGTGGGTATTGAGATATCTTCAACACAGCCACACCTCGTGTTTCTGGCGCATTCTCCATAACATAATTATAAGCAATGCCGCAAGCCACAACACCCAACGAACAATGCTCGCCCTTAGCAACCACCTTGTTGTATGGCGATTGCTCAGACGAGGTAAGCATATCGGATTGTTTAGCTACAAGTGACGCATATTGACGTCGTGCATTGCCTGGCAACAACACCCAATGAGTGCGGTCACTTTCGACTTCCAACGCTTTCTGAGGTTGTGGCAAAGTGACCTCAACACCTGCACGCGAATGAGCCAAACGAGTAACTATACGCATCAATACAGGCACACGATAATTCTCTGACAGTTCAAATGCATAGAGCATCATGTCGTAAGCCTCTTGTTGCGACGATGGTTCCAAAATTGGCACCATAGCGAACTTGCCATAAAATCGAGAATCTTGTTCGTTTTGTGACGAGTGCATAGATGGGTCATCAGCCGCAAGCACAACAACACCTCCATTAACACCAGTAATGGCTGAATTTACAAACGCATCAGCGGCTACATTCATTCCCACATGCTTCATGCAAACAATAGCTCTCTTACCCGCATACGACATACCCAAAGCCGCCTCCATAGCAGTCTTTTCATTAGTACACCATCGGCTACGCACCTCGGGAGCATATGCTTGTATAAACTCTGTTATTTCAGTAGAGGGCGTTCCTGGATAAGCATACACTCCGCTTATACCAGCATGGATAGCACCTAACGCTATAGCCTCGTCGCCCAATAATAGTTTTCGCTCTATCATCATCTTAAATCTTATCCTTTACATCAAAATAATCGGCATCGTTTAGTACTGGGAATTTATCACGAAAATCCCTCAACAACGCCATATCAATATTTACTGAACTTTCACACTCTACACCCACCTCACATTTGGCAATAATCTCCCCATAAGGATTTACTATCACACTATTGCCCGAATATTCGCATTTAGGGTCACTACCTACACGATTCACACCTGCGACATAACATTGATTTTCGATAGCTCGAGCTACCAACAAAGCGCTCCACGCCTTGGCTCTCGTAGAGGGCCAACTTGCTACGTATAGAATCATATCATAATCTCCTCTATTACGAGCCCACACGGGAAAACGCAAATCATAACAAACCTCAAGTAGAATACGGACGCCTCGCCACTCAACTATTATTCGCTTGTCACCCTGTGTGAAGTGTATATGTTCATTACCATAAGTAAACAAATGATGTTTATCGTAATACTCAACCTCGCCATTAGGTTTCACAAAATAGAAACGATTATAATATCGTTCACCATCAGTCACAGCAACACTTCCCGCAATAGCAGCATTGATAGCCGCTGCCTTGCGTTTCATCCATTGTAGGGATTCACCTTCAATGCTTTCGGCTATTCCATTAGGTTCGACACAGAAACCCGTAGAGAACATCTCGGGGAGTACATATAAATCAGCTCCAGGCATACGCTCAATAGCCTCATCAGCACGAGCTATATTCACTGCCCTATTGTTCCACTTTATATCTCGTTGAAGTATTGTAATATTCATAATTATGTCATTAACTAATCACAAATATACAAATTTAACCATATCAATATTGCGTTTTAGCAACTTTATGCGGCTGTTAACCATTAAAATTGTACTTTATTGCATAAAACCAAGCCTAAAACACTAAAAAAATGAGCTAAAAGATGAAAATACCTTTTAGCTCAATGCGAAACTTTAACGTCTATCTTATTGTTTTCTTACTGCAACACTCACCCTTGAGTCTGCGCACCCATAATACAGATACCACGACCCATTGAATGGCACTAAACCCTCGACAAAAACGGTTCCTGCGGGATACTGACCACTCTTTTCGAAATCAGTCTCGGGGATAAAGAACGGCTCATCCAAACGATCCTTTAAACGGGCTGGGTTTTTCTTATCAAACAGAGCCTGACCAGCGCAATAAGCATTGGCAGTATAACGGTTATCACCCCTATCGCCCGAAAGATTCTTACCATTATAAATCAACAAAATACCCTTATTAGTAAGAATCGCAGGAGGACCACACTCGGTAAGATGACTATCAAAATAACCATCACGAGGCTCCATGACCCGCAACAGATTTCCTTCGGTATCAAGCATTGGAGTCCAATTTATCAAATCATCGGAAGTAGCAACATTCACAAATGTCTCACCCCAATACAACCAATATTTGCCGTTAATCTTCGCTATGACCTGCTTGCCATCCTTCATCTTCGTAACGATGGAAGCTGATTTGGTGAAGTCATTTTTAAAACGACCACCATACGCCTTGGCAAATATAGAGCCGTGCTTTTCCCAGCTAATCAAATCACGCGAGGTAGCAACAGCAAGACGTGCCACCTGACGATTCCACTGGGTATAAAACATGACATATAACCCATCCTCGGTCATTGCAACACGTGGATCCTCGCAACCACCAGGACACTCAAACTCTGCCTGGCTATCTGTAGGATTGGGATACATGACAGGTGCACCATGACGTTGAAAATGAAGTCCATCACTAGACGAAGCGTATCCAATACGTGAGGTACGGCGACCAATACCCGTAGCAGAGTTATCTTCGGCACGATACAGCAACACCACACGACCATTCATCACCGCAGCTGCAGGATTGAACGTATCACTCTCCTCCCACATCATAGGCTTGCCCTGCATTGGACAAAAGAAAAGGCTGTTTACCGTAGGCGACATCACAGGATTCACATCTGCCGGACGCACAAAATCACACCACGCCCACTCTTTATTTTTAGGTTGCTGCGCCATCGCCGACAACGAGAGAGCAAGCAGACAACATAGAATAAAATTCTTCTTCAAAATTGAGTGCAGACTCATAGCAGTTTCAAATATAAAAATTTATGATTCATTCAGCTATACAAATACTCATTGCTAGTTCTATTTTGCATTGCCATCCTTTAGTACTTATCCGAAGTGTTAAGTTCCTCGGTTGTGAGGGACTTCCTATCCATCTGACGCCAGAAATAGGCGATGTATGCCACCACAAATGGGATAATCAACGACACAATGGACATTGTTCGGAGTGTGAATTCGCTTGAGCAGCTATTGGCAAGAGTTAATGACGACTGTAAATCGTTGATTGACGGATAGTACGCCGTATTATTATAGCCAGCAATCATAAATATAGCCATCACCGCCATCACTGTACCTGGAGCTGCCAACCATATTCCACGTTTGAAATTCTTACGCCAGGCAGTCAGCGCCACACCCACAACAAGCAACACCGCACCCACAAGCAGCATCGCAAGCACAACGGGCATTTGCAAGAAATTATGCAAATACTTATATTTTTCCATCACGATAATGCCGTTAGCATCAACTGCAAAGCCATCCATTGTAAGCAACTTAAAAAGTACAAATACCAACATTAAAAGGAAGCCAACAAAACTAACTAAAAGGCTACGACGCAACTCAGATGCAAGTTTGTCGTTATCTATATTATTGATTAGATATAATGCACCAAGAGTTATGCTTAATGCCATTACCATCATACCAAACCCCACATTGAATGGCTCTGCCACAGCCTCCAAACCATGCCAACCATTCGCCCAACGGCTGATTACGGGTGCTGCAATATTGCCAACAGCTGCCTTATCCACCACAAACTGCGAGCCCGTAAAGAAGGTTCCTACAGCAGTACCAATCAGTAAGGGAGCCAAGCAGCCATTAAGTGTTAAGAATACACGAAACGTATTCCTACCAAGCAGATTACCAACCTTACCTTGAAATTCGTATGAAACAGCTTGAAAAACAAATGTAACCAAAATCAACATCCACACCCAATATGCGCCGCCAAAACTAGTGCTATAAAAGAGTGGAAATGAAGCAAAAAATGCACCGCCAAAGGTAACCAATGTAGTAAACGTTAATTCCCACTTGCGACCTGTAGAATTGATAATAAGTTCGCGTTCTTGCTCACTCTTGCCTGCAAGAAAAATCAAAGCATTACCGCCCTGCACAAAGAGCAGGAATACCAACAAGCCGCCCAACAGAGAGATCAGAAACCACCAATATTGCTGTAAAAATATATATGTAATCATAGCTACTCGATTTAATAATTCTCAATTTCTGGACCCTTCTTGATTGCATTGATCAATATGCGCAACTCAATAGCCAAGAAGAGGGTGAAAATAGCAACAAAGATAAAGAATGTGGTCTGCACTGCAGCAACGCTCACACTTGATACTGCCGCCTTAACAGGCAACAAACCCTCAATAACCCAGGGCTGACGACCTACCTCGGCAACAATCCAGCCCGCCTGACCTGCCACATATACCAATGGAATAGAGAGCAATGCCGCCCACTGCAACCAAGTCATTGAGGCGAGACTTTTCTTATATTCAGCCCACAGCACAACACACATAAGCAACAATAATGCGCCGCCAAGTCCGATCATAACACGAAATGCCCAATAAACCAACCACACAGGAGGAACCAACTCCTGCTTTGAATCAATATACCCATATCCGAAATATTCGACATTTTCATCCAGCACCTTACGAGCCTCGGCTGCGGCCGCAGGATCACTACCGCTTAACTTACGATAATCGCCGAATGCCTCAATAGCGAGCCTTCCGCGCTCAATCTTCTCCTCGGCAGAAGGTACAACCTCGCCTTGAGGGGTTGTATAGCCATTGAGCAGATTATTTATACCAGGGACATATCCATTTATGTCATGCGTAGCAAGTACCGACAAAACGCCTGGCACCTCCACGCCTGGTACAATTGAGAATGGAGCACGCTGACCACCATTCTCCAGACCCTCGGCTGCGGCGAGTTTCATAGGTTGGTACTCGGCAACATGCACCGCTGAGCTATCACCACTCAACATAACCGCAAACGTTCCGACAATACCAACTATAGCCGCCACGCGAATAGAGGCAAGAGCAAATCGTACCTCGCGTTTTTTAATCAGATACCAGCAGCTTATACCTATAGCGAAGATCGAGCCTGTCATCCAACCACTAAACACCGAGTGGAAGAACTTTGAGATAGCCACAGGATTAAGCACCAATGCCCAGAAATCCACCATCTCGTGACGCACCGTATCGGGATTAAACTCCATTCCTACAGGATGTTGCATCCAGCTATTAGCAACAAGAATCCATATTGCCGAGATAGCTGCGCCAATACCCGTCAGCCACGTTGCTACTAGATGGGTACGCTTGCTGACCTTCTCCCACCCAAAAAACATCACAGCAAAAAATGTAGCCTCCATAAAGAAAGCCAAGATACCCTCAATGGCAAGCGGAGCTCCAAAAATATCACCGACAAACCACGAATAATTACTAAAGTTTGTACCAAACTCAAACTCCAAGATGATTCCCGTAGCGATACCCACAGCGAAGTTGATACCAAAAAGCTTCATCCAAAATTTAGCCGTCTGTTTCCAAAACTCATCTCCTTTGACCACATAAATAGTCTCCATGACTGCCATTATCACAGCCAAGCCCAAAGTGAGTGGAACAAAAAGCCAATGATAACCAGCAGTCATCGCAAACTGCAATCTCGACCAATCGACCAATGCTGTTTCTACCATAATGCTATGAAATTTAATTGATTATTAATTATCATTTATTCTCGTATTAGCTGATTACTTACATATTCTATCTTTTGCTCATCACTCTTACCCGCAAGAATGGGTCGAAAGAAAAATGCTCTCAAAACAAAAAATAACAACACCACTTTAAGTAAAATAATCCACCAAAGTTGCCGACCCCATGTCATATTTTTGAAGCCTTCAGCATAAAAATTATATATTGCAACTATAGCTCGTTTCATTACTCAGAGGATTTGTCATATAAAGATATGGTTTTTTTTCACAACAAACAAAATTATATTTTATATAAAAGAACACCACAAAGGGTTAAAAATCTTTTGTGGTGTTCTTAATAATGACATATTGTCAATCTAATTCTTTAGATACTTCGCTCTTCCAAGATTAAAGCCTACTCCCATATAAAGATTCAAAGACTTCATGTTGTATGGAACTGGGATGTCTTCAAACTTAACCATCTTCAATGGAATATAGTCTGCACCAATAAAGAAGTTAAATCCTGTTGGGTGAACATTTAATGCAAATCCAAAAACTCCGAGTCTATTACGATTAAGCAGCGTATGGCTAACAGTTGCCGAGAACCAATTCATAGGACGGAAATTTACCGATGCTGTAAGCTCAGAAATCGTCGATTTATGCCCAAAGTCGGTATGCGACAACAAGCCAAAACCAATTCTGTCTTCCAGAACATTATACTCAGCACCCAAATTCAATGAACAATTAACACGTGTTGCATAACCACCATTCTTCACATCTTTCATATAAACATCGCCACTTCCATCGCTATCAGCATCTCCTGTATCAAAATTCACACCATTGAAATAAAAGTCTGCTCGTGTCTCGGCTTCAACATGGGTTTTAGGCGACCACTTGATAAATCCTAAATCGGTAACTGCGGCAGATACACGCAAGCGCTCATCTAAAAGAGATAACTCTGCGCCCAAATCAATAGCAGCTCCAAAATTGTTGAAATTACTAAAAATCTCATTTATATCATCGAAAATAATTTCGTCAGATAATTTATCTCCGGCAACAACCTTAGAAGAATCAAATATCAAACCATTAGCACGAATCGCCCCTTGCAAATGACCTGTAATCTTATCCGATGTAACATTGACATACATCTGATCCATCTCAGTTGAAAGATTCATCAAGCCCACAAGAAATTTTACCTTCGCACCAACAGTAAGTGTACCAAAGTCAAAATCGGCCACTTTTCGCGTATTACCAACATATAGTTCTGCATAGGAAGTACTACTAAACGCTGTTTTGTCGAGGTCGTAAAAACCATTACCAAGACTTTTTAGCGCCTTAAATATATCCTTTGACATTGTTAGTTCATTATTGGTACGTAAATTGGCTCCGAAGTTCCAATAAGATTTTTTTGTATGAAATCCAACGCCAAAAATATCGGTATTAAGATTCATCGCAAACCTACCAGTCTGAGGCAATCTGCCAAGAAATTTATCTGCTGATATTGATTCATGAAGAGCTGTAACTACTTCATTTCCACTCTTATAAAAGAAGTTACTAACAGATAGGAAATTATTGTTCATATTAACACCTAAGCCTCCGATATAAGGTAGTGCTATATAACCTCGCGTTGGAGCAAGTGCAGGATTTAACTCATTACGAAAATATGAGCCTTCCATAAAATACGATGTACGCATCTGAGCCGATGTGTTTACGGCAATCATAGACGCCACGACACTCAAAGCAATATATATTAATCTTCTCATAGTCTCTATTTGTATTATAGGTTATCCAAATCAGCCTTTATCTTTCCATCAATCTTCAACTTAACTTTCAAAGATATATACTGCTCGGCATTGAGTGGGGCACTACCTTTGTTTGAACGCTGTGCACTAAAAGCAAAGCGTATGGCATCAACCTCAGCTAGTTGCTTTAGATTACCACTCTTTCCAAGATTAAGACCTATGCTAAAAGTTGAATTTGCTTCACTCTTACCATCTGCCGAGCCCATTATCTTATTGTGGGATTTTGGTATATCCAAAGTCACTGCAGTTGGCTTGCCCTGAGCATCGAGCAATTCGGCGTCAAAAGCAAAATCAAGAGGAATAGTCGTAGCAATATCTGCTACTAGGCCTATACTTTCAATAGCGATATCTTGCTCAGTTATATCCTCAAACGTATCAGCAAGGTCATCCACCGTTTCCTCAATGGTAAAATCAAGCCCCGAATTGAATATAATAGGAATATTAACACCATAACTATAATTAACTGAATAACTATCAGTGACATATATTTCATGGCTAGCATCCTCATCTGTTGCAAAAGCTATACTAAGCTTAATCTCATCAGGAAGATTTCCTACAAGAAGTTTTCCTAAATCGCAAGCTACAAATGTATATTGATTATCGGTGTAGTTTTCTCGTAATGATTCATCGGCAAGAATAAGTTTGGTGGTGGTGCTACGTATAACACCGTTTACCAAAGTTGCAGCTTTAATCACTGCATTATCTATTACAACACTATTTTCTAAATTCTCCTTACCATCAAACATAGGGGTAAGCAGTGCCGACACCTTAGCATCCAATGTAAGCGGATTATCAACATTAATCGAGATTACAGGTGACAATCCAGAGTCAACAATCGAGAGGTTAATATCATCCTCTATATCACCCATTTCAATAGTTGTCTCCTCTTCGTACTTATAAGCAATTTTTCCCTCCAACGACACCAACTCAAGCGTTGTGTTTTCAAATCCAGCAGAGAACTCTATAGCCTGATTATGCAAAACTTTAGATAGTTTTGTCTCGGTGCCTGCCTCAATATAAGCAGCAATATCAGGAACGAAATCTAATGTTATAGCGCCATCCTCGGGCTTAATGCCTTCACCTTCAAATGTAAGTGCATCCAAATTGATATGTAACTTATGACGCAAATCACTTAGGCTTGTACGCAAGATGTGAGTCGAAGCATCATATCCATGCTGCTTGTCATCATGCAAAGTAAGATATTCTGGCAATTGAGCCTCAATAATAATGTGTTCAGCCGTAACGTCCTCCAACCAATTAAGACCTTCTGCAAAAAGATGTATTGGGGAGTTATCTGAAAAACTCACTCTCTTTACACTCTTCACCTCTTCAGGAAGATTATCGATGGTTATAGGTGCTGAGTTATTAGCAAGCGTACCATGCTCCAAAAGAACAACCTCATTCAACACTATATCAGCATCGTCAAATTGGAAAGTCGCATTCATATTCAACTCAGGCAAAGTGCTAAGTTTCAATGTATTTGCACGCGTTGTTATATCGAACGAAACATGATATCCCAAATCAATAGGAATTGATAACATGCCATTTTCGGCACTTGCACCATTAGCAATACTTGCTATATATACAACAAATTCAATATTCTTAGCACCAGAAGCAAATGTATAGTTATTGGCAATCTGATAAGTTGTTTTATTTCCTTCATGTTTCACAACTCGTAACTCATTGCCATTTTTATCATATAGCTCATAGCCATCATTTGCGACCAGTTCCAAATTCACATGTCCACCGCCATTGATGACTGCAATATCACCCAAATTAAGCGACAATGCGACTTTCGCACCCTTCTCACCCGACTGTGACTTAAGATATATACGCTTTATGGCAGCAAGATATTCGGGAACTGAATACTCTAAAGATTTACTAATCTCACCCTCTTCCTCAGCAGAAATTGTATATCCGGCAGAAATAGGCACCGATACATTTTGAGGAATATTCAACTGTCCAAAGTTTGGAACAATAGAAAATGGCTGATTGATAACAAGTTTCTCACCTGTAATATCGAATGATGGATATTCGGTTGAAAAAGTTGTTACAGTTTTATCAATATCAAACGAGGTTTCAATTCCATCTATTGAAATCTCATCACCATCGCCATCAAACACAAGCGAATAATTCCCATTTTCATCAACTGACAACCCTTCAACATCATCAAGATCAATAAAATCTCCTAATTTTTGTTTCTCAAGATATCCCAGAGGCAAAGTTGTGACATCTCCGCCTATTGCTATCTGAGTAGATGCTTCATCGAGTCGGAAACTCTCATCAACACAAGCCGTCATAGTAATAATAGCCATTACTATAACCAAATAGCTCAATTTCTTCATCTTATTTATTTTTGGATATTATTATACACTACGAACAAAGGTAAACATTATTTTATATTTCTACAATATTAATTAAGTAGAAATCCTTTAGGACCTCTGTGGCTTACAGTATTTTGGGAAATAAAATTGTACCTCAAACTTCTACTTCGAAATTTGAGGCACAATAGGGATGATTAATTTTAGTTACCTAGCTCTTATAGCAAAACTATTTACAAGCAATCTTCTCGACACGACGAATATGACGTCCACCCTCGAAATCTGTATTAAGGAAAGCGTTTACTATAGCCATAGCCTCATCATTTGAGATAAAGCGAGCTGGAAGAACCACCACATTTGCATTGTTATGCTGACGTGTAAGCGATGCTATCTCGGCACTCCAACACAAACCCGCACGAATACCCTGATGCTTATTCAAGGTCATAGCCATACCCTCTCCTGAGCCGCACAAACCTACACCCTGCTCAAAATCACCAGCTTCGATAGCCGATGCAAGTGCATGTCCAAAATCTGGATAGTCGATACTCTCCTCAGAGTAAGTACCAAAATCCACAACCTCATAACCTTTGGTAGATAAATAGCCTACCAAGAACTCCTTCATCTGAAAACCTGCATGGTCACATGCAATACCAATCTTCTTCATAATTTATCTGTTTATTAGTTTTATTTCTTACACTATCAAAGCCTTAAACTCCTCGATAAGCATAGGCTTTGCTTCACATGCCCCGATGTTGGTTGGGAAGATTATGTGAATCTGATTACCCTCATTCTTTTTATCTTTCTTCACTGCATTAAGCAAATAACGCATCTCAATAGGAGGCTCTAATTCGAAGCCCACACGCAGCAGCAGACTCTTTATGCGATCTCTCTCGGCTTCCGAAAACACACCATTACGCACAGCAGCATCGGATATAAGCGACAACCCTACCGCAACGGCTTCGCCACGATTCATCTTTGAAGAACATTTCTCAATAGCATGAGCAAGAGTATGACCTAAATTAAGTTTTCGTCTATCACCCGACTCGTGTTCATCACGCTCTACAATGTCGGCCTTAACCTTTATTGCTCGAAAGACAATTTCGCTTAATAGCTCATGATTCTTCACCAATGAGTCTAAATCACATTGCTCCAAAATGGAAAACAACTCTCGGTCGGCGATAATACCAGCTTTTATGACTTCAGCCAAACCTGTACGAAATTCTCGTTTAGGTAATGTAGATAGCATATCAACATCGCATATAACAAACGAAGGTTGATTAAATGTACCTATCATATTTTTGTAGCCATCCATATTCACACCATTCTTTCCTCCTACACTCGCATCAACCTGACCAAGCAAAGTCGTTGATACAAAACCAAACTCTATGCCCCGCATATAGGTTGAAGCGACAAAACCTGCGATATCTGTCACAATACCACCACCTATACCAAGAATAAATGTCGAACGATCAGCATTGAGTTCTATCAAGCGACGATATACCAAATCAAGCGTATGCCACGTCTTACTAGTCTCGCCAAGACCTATTAAAATATAATCATATTGTTCAATTAACTTGTGGTAATGGCGATCAATATTGCAGTCTGTAATCACAATCACACGTTTGGATGGTAACAGCTGTGGTAGTAGTTCCGCAAGGTTGCCCACAACAACTTTACTCCGATCTTTTATATTGATTACATATTTCATACTAACAAGGCCTTGAATAGTCGAACAAAAATAGCACATTTCTAACGATTTTTTATAACTTTGCAGCAATAAATTCAATTACTATGCAAAAACTTCGCAATATTGCAATTATAGCCCATGTTGACCATGGTAAGACGACATTGGTTGATAAGATGATTGTTGCTGGACATTTATTGCGCAACGACACTAATGAGGGCGACTTGATTATGGATAACAATGATCTCGAGCGTGAACGAGGCATCACAATCCTATCGAAAAATGTATCTGTTATTTACAAAGATTATAAGATTAACATTATCGACACACCAGGTCACGCCGACTTCGGTGGTGAAGTAGAGCGTGTGCTTAACATGTGCGATGGTGTATTGTTGTTGGTAGATGCTTTCGAAGGTACTATGCCTCAAACCCGTTTTGTATTACAGAAAGCTCTCTCATTGGGCAAGAAGCCAATTGTGGTCGTGAACAAAGTTGATAAGGCAAACTGCCGCCCCGAAGTTGTTAATGAGCAAGTATTTGATCTTATGTTCTCGCTCAATGCAACCGAAGAGCAGCTCGACTACAAGACCATTTATGGTTCGGCAAAGCAAGGATGGATGTCGCACGTGTGGAATGAGCCTACCGACTCTATCGCACCTCTTTTGGATGCCATAATCGATGAAATTCCCGAGCCTGAGATTGTTGAGGGTACACCTCAGATGCTTGTAACGTCGTTGGAGTACTCACCTTACGTAGGTCGTATTGCTGTGGGCAAGATTACTCGAGGAGAACTTCGCACAGGACAAAACGTGACACTTGCGAAGCGCGATGGCGAGACTATGATAAAGACTCGCATCAAGGAACTTATGGTATTTGATGGCTTGGGCAAGAAGAAGGTTGAGAGCGTCGGCTGTGGTGAAATATGCGCCATGGTAGGTATCGAAGGTTTCGAGATTGGCGATACAATCTGTGATTACGAGAATCCTGAGCCACTGCCACCTATCGCTATAGATGAGCCAACAATGTCTATGCTCTTTACTATTAATAACTCACCTTTCTTCGGCCGCGATGGTAAATTTGTTACCTCTCGCCACTTGAAAGAGCGCTTGGATCGTGAGCTTGAGCGTAACTTGGCCTTGCGTGTTGCTCCAGGACAGAATGCCGACTCGTTCATCGTTTATGGTCGTGGCGTGTTGCATCTTTCAGTATTGATTGAAACCATGCGCCGTGAAGGCTATGAACTACAGGTGGGACAGCCTAAAGTTATTATCAAGGAGATTGACGGCATCAAGTGCGAACCTGTTGAGGAGATGACAGTTGATTGTCCCGATGAGTATGCAGGCACAGTTATTGAGATGGTAACCAAGCGCAAAGGCTCAATGACAAACATGGAGAGTGACGGCGAGCGTACACGTTTGGAGTTCCTGGTGCCATCGCGCGGTATTATCGGTCTGCGTTCAAATATGCTCACAGCCACTGCTGGTGAGGCTATCATGACACACCGTTTAAAGGACTTCGAGCCTTGGATGGGTGAAATTGAGATGCGTACAAATGGCTCTTTGATTGCTTCCGAAACAGGTACGGCATACGCTTATTCAATCGATAAGTTGCAGGATAGAGGACGTTTCTTCATAGCTCCTATGGATGAGGTCTATTGCGGTCAGGTTGTGGGCGAAAGCACTCGCCAAGGTGATATCACCATCAACGTAACCAAAGCAAAGCAACTTACTAATATGCGTGCTTCGGGTGCCGATGACAAGGCTGTTATTGTACCTCCAAAGGTATTCTCATTGGAAGAGGCTTTGGAGTACATCAAGTCTGATGAGTATGTCGAGGTAACCCCTAAGTCTATGCGCTTAAGGAAAATTCTCCTCAGCGAAATCGACCGCAAGCGCGCCGCTAAACAGGAGTAGTATCGTTTTATAGAATCTTTATCACATATCTCCACCGCAGTCATTATGACTGCGGTTTTTGTTTGAGTATATCAAATATAAGTTATACTTGATTTGCTCAATTAGCTCCACCATTTATAGCCTCCCTTATCAAAGGGAGGTTGGAGGGATTATAAATATAGTTGGCGGCTGGCCGCCTTTTCAAGCGAGTTTAGATTTACCGACTCGGCGGTAAAATCTTATCCCACCGTAATCTCATCATGAAACGCACAGCACCTCCGAAACATATACAAAAAAAAAGCCGAGTCGGATAAATCCAACTCGGCTTGAAGAGGCGGCTACCTACTCTCCCACCTAAATAGGCAGTACCATCGGCGTGAGTGAGCTTAACTTCTCTGTTCGGAATGGGAAGAGGTGG
>JAGBTO010000023.1 GCA_017631285.1 Alistipes sp. | reverse complement strand
GGATGATGTTTTGCGCTACACGTTCGATAGTGCGGCACTTTATCTTCATCACGTCACGGACAATCTCATAGACGGTAAGGTAATTCACAGCCTTCTCCACTGCGTCCTCGTCAGCTACAACGCCCAAATCGGTTGTGATGGCAAGCTCCACAACGAAGCGGTTACCCACAATCTGCTCCAAGTCGTAGCAGCCGTGGTAGGCTCGCAGTTCAATATCCTGTAATGTGATGGTGTAGAGCATCTTGTCTTTATTCTACGATAATCAAATAGTAGTTTTTCTTGCCACGCTGTGCAATCATATACTTGCCAGCGATAAGGTCAGCCTCTGTAACGGTACGCATTGGGTCAGCCACCTTCTCCTTGTTGAGCGAAACGCCACCGCCCTGTACCATCTTGCGGCACTCGCCCTTCGATGGGAATACCTTTGTGAGGTCGGCACACAAATCAACGAATGAGCAACCCAACTGCTCCTTGCTGATTGTGAACTGAGGAACACCCTCGAATACCTGCAACAATGTCTGCTCATCGAGCTTGTGCAGAGCCTCCGATGTAGCACCACCGAAGAGAATCTGCGATGCCTCGACAGCCTTCTCATACTCCTCGGCCGAGTGAATCATTGTTGTAATCTCCTTCGCAAGGGTCTTCTGAAGCTCACGCAAGTGTGGAGCCTCCTCGTGGCGAGCGATAAGCGACTCGATAGTCTCACGGTCGAGCAGGGTGAAAATCTTAATATAACGCTTTGCATCCTCATCGCTTACGTTGAGCCAGAACTGGTAGAACTTATAAGGCGATGTGTAGGCAGGTGAGAGCCATACGTTGCCACTCTCAGTCTTACCAAACTTTGTACCGTCAGCCTTGGTGATAAGTGGGCAGGTGATAGCAAATGCCTCTGCCTCATGACCAAGCTTGCGACGGATAAGCTCTGTACCTGTGGTGATGTTGCCCCATTGGTCAGCACCACCCAACTGAACCTTACAATTCAAGGTCTGATAGAGGTGAAGGAAATCGTAACCCTGCAAAAGCTGATATGTAAACTCGGTGAATGACATACCGTCACCCTCGCCGCTGAAACGTTTCTTCACAGAGTCCTTTGCCATCATATAGTTTACGGTGATGCACTTACCGATATCGCGGGCAAAATCGAGGAATGAAAACTCCTTCATCCAATCGTAGTTATTCACAAGCATAGCCTTGTTTTCGGCATCAGACTCGAAGTCGAGTAGCTTGGCAAGCTGATTTTTGATAGCCTCCTGGTTGTGACGCAATGTAGCCTCATCCAGCAGATTGCGCTCCTGTGACTTGCCGCTTGGGTCGCCAATCATGCCTGTTGCACCTCCAATCAAAGCAATTGGGCGGTGACCACACATCTGAAAATGCTTCAAAATCATTACGCCTACCAAGTGACCGATGTGCAATGAATCTGCCGTAGGGTCGATACCCAAGTAAGCTGTTGTCATCTCCTTTTGGAGCTGTTCCTTTGCACCTGGCATAATTGTATGAATCATGCCACGCCACTCCAACTCCTCTACAAAGTTCTTTGTTGCCATGTTTTATTTCTATTTTTGTTATACTTATTTTCTATTCATATTCCATGTCGAGAATCTTCTTCAGCTCCATTAGTTGAGGGTTTTTCTCGGTCATGTGTTTGATTCTATCTTCCAATTTTATGGGTCGAGCAATTTGCACCTGCTCGTTTACTTTTATGCTTAGTTCCAATGCACCTGAAATGTTTGCCGTACGCACTGCTGTGAGCAGGATTTCAGTCTTCGAGCGCATAATCTCCTCATAGAGGGTCTGCGAAGGGACTTCAAGGTGGATAGTATGCCCATTGATTTCCATCTTCTCGAATGCAACAACGAATCGAGGTCGTTCCTCCAATATGGCAGTAATAACCTCGTTACGATGTGCTTTGAGCTTGCTCTCGGATTGAGGGTCGTAAAGTATAGCCTCTTTTACAGATGCGTGCTCCTCCTCTTGTTCCGAGTTACGGGTTGTAGTATTACTCATCAACGAAGAGATGGAAAATCCCGCAAGCGAAGATCTACGTGATGTCGTAGTAGGTCGAGTTTGTTGAGGCTGTTCTTCCTGCTTAGGAGCTTGCACCTTTTGGACTTCTGGAACTTTTACCTCTGGCTGTGCCACGGTTGTAGCTGCAGGTGCAACTTGGTTCTGTGTGATAGCCTGCGTAGAGGTGGAGATCGGAGCTATGCTATTTGGTAATTCAGGCAGAGGATAACTCTCGTCTAAAGTAAGGATGTTATTTTTTTTTTTGCCGAGACCCGATATCTTCATAAGTCCCAGCTCAACCAATAACCTTTGGTTTGACGATTGTTTAATTTTGCCATCAGCTTCAGTGAGCAACGTTATTGCCCCGAATAAGAACTCGGTATCGCACTGTGCGGCCTGTTGTCGGTAACGTTCAAGCAGAGAACCTGTGAGTTCGATCAGGGAAATAGCAGGACCTTTTGCCATGAGCAAATCGCGCATATGCTGGTTAAGTCCACTCATGAATGTTTGTGGCGAGAACCCTTTGGCTAAAACCTCGTCAAAACGTATTAAAGCAGTTGTATAGTCTCCTGCAAGCAAAAGGTCAGTCATGGAGAAGTAGGTGTCGTAATCCAATACGTTTAGAGTCTGTGCCACCTCCTTGTATTGCAAGTTGGAGTTGCAGAACGATACAGCTTTGTCGAACATCGAAAGAGCATCGCGCATACCTCCATCGGCTTTTTGGGCTATAAGGTTAAGTGACTCTTCATCGAAAATAACACCCTCCTGCTGAGCTATATGCTTGAGGTAATTTACAGCATCTTCCACCTTTATACGGTTGAAGTCATAAACTTGACAACGCGAAAGAATGGTGGGGATAATTTTGTGTTTCTCGGTTGTTGCAAGGATAAAGATAGCATGCTTTGGGGGCTCCTCAAGAGTCTTAAGGAAGGCATTGAATGCCTGTTGCGAAAGCATGTGTACCTCGTCAATGATAAAGAGTGAATATTTGCCAATTTGTGGCAGGATACGTACCTGCTCGATAAGCGAGCGGATGTCATCCACCGAGTTGTTCGACGCAGCATCAAGCTCGTGAATATTCAGCGAACGACCTTCATTAAAAGAGCGACATGATTCGCACTCATTGCACGCCTCAGCACCATTGGGATTCATACAATTTATTGCTTTGGCAAATATGCGGGCACATGTAGTCTTACCCACTCCGCGAGGTCCGCAGAATAAGTAGGCATGAGCCAACTGACCACGCTCAATAGCATTCTTAAGGGTCGAGGTTATGCTTTGCTGTCCCACTACCGATGCAAACGTGGCTGGGCGATATTTTCTTGCTGAAACAATAAATTCACTCATATCACCGCAAAGATATAAATTTTTTTGTTAAGAAATACAACCTTGTTGTGTTATTTCAAGAGAAAACTCTATCTTTATAGTGTGAATAAAAACTTAAAACTATATGCTAAACTTTTTTGACCCACCTGTAGAACAACCTCGTCTGCCTCGCGAAAAGATTGATAGAGAGTATCGTCGCATGCGTATTAAAGTATTTCTTGGGGCATTTTTTGGCTATGCTGCCTACTATTTGGTGAGAAAAAATCTCTCTCTGGCGGCTCCGGGAATGATTGCCGAAGGGCTTTTAGATAAGCCTACGGCGGGTTTTGCAATGGCTGGTATTCCAATAGCCTATGCCTTCAGTAAATTTTTGATGGGAAGCCTGTCAGACCATTCCGATGCTCGAAAATTCCTCGTTGTAGGACTTATCATTGCGTCGTTGGTTATGGCGAGCGTGGGCCTTGTCCCATATTCAGTGTCTATTGCGGTCAATGGTTGGATATTGTTTGGCTTTATGCTGTTGGTGGGTTGGCTTTCGGGTATGGGCTGGCCACCTTGTGGTCGAGTGATGGCTCACTGGTTCTCGCAGAATGAGCGCAGCTTCAAGATGTCGGTATGGAACTGCTCACATAATCTCGGTGGTGGTTCGTTGGGTATTCTGGTATCGGTTGGCGTAGCAATTTTGATGGCAATTGGTATCACGCAGAGTTGGCGTGCCGCCTTTATTTTCCCTTCTATTGTTGCTCTGTGTGTGGCAGCCTTTTGTTGGTGGGCGTTGCGTGATAGACCCGAGGCGTGTGGTTTGCCATCTGTGGAGGAGTATCGTAACGACTATACAAGCCGCAAGGCTGAGAAGGGTGAGGAGCAGAAGATACCTTTTCGTCGCCTATTTGTTGATTATGTCTTTAAGAACCATCTGCTGTGGATGATTGCCATCGCCAATGTCTTTGTCTATTTTGTGCGTTATGGTGTGAGTGATTGGGCTCCGACATATCTTCAGGAGTTGGAATTGCTTTCGGCCGCTGAAAGCCGCATGGCTTTTTCTTTGTTTGAGTATGCGGGTATTCCCGGTACTATCATGTGTGGTTGGATATCGTCAAAATTTTTCCAGGGTAGATGTGCTCCTGTGAATGTAATCTTTATGCTGGTTGTGGTGTTGGGTATCGTGGGTTATTGGCAGGCGGCTCCTATAGCTGTAGCATTGGGATGTGGCGTTAATGTCGTTGTATATGTGGCGTTGTCGCTTGCTGGTTTTGCTGTATATGGTCCTATTGCGATGATTGGTATTCAGGCATTGAGTTTCGTGCCAAAGAATGCAGCGGGTACAGCCGCTGGTTTTGTAGGTCTGTTCGGATATCTGCTTGGTGATGCAGTTTTGTCGAAGATTGTGATTGGTCATCTGGCGGATTCATCACTGGGTTGGGGCGTTACCTTCTGGATGTTTGTAGTGGGTAGCCTTGTAGCTACATTGATATGTGCAGTTACTTGGAGTAAGGAGCGTAAGATGATGGCACAGCGAGCGATGAGATAAACTACGCCAAAATATTGATTTAATATGTCACAATGTCTTATTGTGGCATATTTTTTATGCCATAGTATGTCATAATTTCTATGTTCTGTTTTGTCTTGGTTCTTGGCAGGGGTTTTGTGATGTGAGAATAAAACAAGATGACGAAAATAAATTGACTATGAACATTAATTCATTAACAATCAAGGCGCAGGAGGCATTGCAGGCTGCGGTGGCTCTTGCAAAGCAGAATGGTCAGCAGGCAGTGGAGCCTATGCATCTGCTCTCGGTTATTATCAAGGAGGATGACTCGCTTGGGGCATTTTTGTTGGGGCGAGTTGGTGTTAATGTGCGTATGTTGCGTGACGAGGTGGGTCGTGCGGTGGCTTTAATTGCGAAGGTGTCGGGAGGTAATGACGAGCAATATTTCTCGCCCGACACATCGAAGACTATCCAGCGGGCTGTGGACTTCACACGTACGTTTAACGATAAGTATGCTTCGGTAGAGCATCTTCTATTGGGTCTGGTTGCTGAGCGTGGTCAGGCGGCAGATGTGCTGAAGCGTAACGGAGCATCAGAGAAGGAACTTGTGGCAGCAATTAAGGAGTTTCGTAAGGGCTCAACGGTCGATTCTCAAACCTCTACGCAGGAGTTTAATGCTCTGGGCAAGTATGCCATAAACCTCAATGAGCAGGCACGTGGTGGAAAGCTCGACCCTGTGATTGGACGCGATGAGGAGATACGTCGTGTATTGCAGATTCTTTCGCGTCGTACCAAAAATAACCCAATCCTTGTCGGAGAGGCGGGTGTTGGTAAGACTGCTATTGCTGAGGGTATTGCCCACCGTGTTGTGGATGGTGATGTACCCGAAAATTTGAAGTCGAAATTGATATTCTCGCTCGATATGGGTGCGCTCATCGCTGGTGCGAAGTATCAGGGTGAGTTCGAAGAGCGCCTGAAGGCCGTTGTGCAGGAGGTCATCGCGAGTGATGGCGAGATACTACTCTTCATCGATGAGATACACACTCTTGTTGGTGCAGGAAAGTCAAGCGGTGCGATGGATGCGGCAAATATATTGAAGCCGGCTCTTGCGCGTGGCGAGTTGCGTACCATAGGTGCTACAACGCTCGACGAGTTCCAGAAATATTTTGAACAGGACAAGGCTTTGGAGCGTCGTTTCCAGAAGGTGATGGTTGATGAGCCTACGACCGAAGATGCTATTTCAATCCTGCGTGGCTTGAAGGAGCGATATGAGAATCACCACAAGGTGCGTATCAAGGACGAGGCTATTATCTCGGCTGTGGAGCTTTCTCACCGCTATATAACCTCGCGTTTTCTACCCGACAAGGCTATTGATTTGGTGGATGAGGCTGCGGCACATCTTCGACTGGAGATGAATTCTGTACCCGAGGATATTGATAACCTAGACCGTCGCATACGTCAGTTGGAGATTGAGCGTGAAGCCATCCGTCGCGAGAACGATAAGGAGCGTGTTGAAAACCTTACCCGCGATATTGAGGAGCTGAAATCCAAGGAGGCGGCACTGCGTGCCAAGTGGCAGGGTGAGCGTGATCTGTTGCAGAAGATACAGCAGAACAAAGACTCTATCGAGAGCCTCAAGATTGAGGCACAGCAGGCGGAGCGTCAGGGCGATTATGGTCGTGTGGCGGAGATACGCTACGGCAAGATTGTTGAGGCGGAAAAGCAGATTGCAGCTCTGGAGCAGGAACTGAAGCTCACTACGCAGAATGGAGATGCAATGATAAAGGAAGAGGTCGATGCGCAGGATATAGCCGAGGTGGTATCTCGCTGGACCGGTATCCCCGTGCAGCGTATGCTATCATCGGAGCGAGAGAAGCTTTTGAATATGGAGGCGGAGCTGCATAAGCGAGTAGTTGGGCAGCAGCAGGCAATTGAGGTTATATCGGATGCTGTGCGTCGCTCTCGTGCGGGATTGAACGATGCCCGAAAGCCTATCGGCTCGTTTATCTTTCTTGGTACTACGGGTGTTGGTAAAACCGAGCTGGCGAAGGCTCTGGCGGAGTTCCTCTTTAACGATGACTCTATGATGACCCGCATTGATATGAGCGAGTATCAGGAGCGTCACAGCGTATCACGCCTGGTGGGAGCACCTCCGGGATATGTGGGCTATGATGAGGGAGGTCAGCTCACCGAGGCGGTGCGTCGCAAGCCCTATTCGGTGGTGTTGCTCGATGAGATTGAGAAGGCACATCCCGATGTGTTCGACATCCTGTTGCAGGTGCTGGACGATGGTCGTCTAACGGACAATAAGGGTCGCACAGTTGATTTCCGCAATACAATAATCATTATGACCTCAAATATGGGCTCGCAGATTATTCAAGAGAACTTCTCGGCGGCGTTCGATGGCGAAAAGCTCTCGGCAGATGTTGTGGAGCGTACACGTCGTGATGTGGTGGAGATGTTGAAGATGCATCTAAAGCCCGAGTTCCTGAACCGTATCGATGAGATTGTGATGTTCGAGCCACTCACACGTCGCGACATTGAGCAGATTGTGGATATTCAGATGGGTATCATCTGCCGTATGCTCTCGGAGAATGGCATCACGCTCGATTACACTCCTGCGGCAAAACGCCTTATTGCACAGATGGGTTACGACCCTCTGTTTGGTGCACGACCTGTGAAGCGTGTTATTCAGCGTGAGGTTGTCAATGACCTCTCGAAGCGCATACTTGCAGGCGAGGTCAATCGCGAGAAGCCGATATTGATTGATGCGGATGGGGAGAAGTTGAAGTTTGCTAATTAGAAAACCAATAAAACGTCATTCCGAGCGAATAAAACGAGCGTGGGAATCTCAATAGTTATATAGGCGATTGCCACGTCGGACTAAACTCCTCCTCGCAATGACGCAGATATGAAAAACGGTTGCGACTCTTTCGGGTCGCAACCGTTGCTATTTTCTGTTAAGTCTTATCTTTCTCCCAAATATATACCTCATTTGTATTGTAATATTCACGAATTGCTTTAATTCTATCGGAGTCAAATAATTTATATGCAGAGCAGGTCATAGCATCTGTTGACTTGCAATATTTTTCTTTCTTTAGTGTTTTATATAAGCAGCAAAATATAGAATTAGATTTATCTTGAGTGGATTCAGGTTCTAAAATATTATCCCAGTCAAAAGTGTAATCCCTGATTTTATGGTATTTACATAAATTGCAAGTGCGAAATTTAGAATACATTTCAGATAGACGCAATAATCCATAATCCAAATGTGATACATATTGAAACGGATGATAATGTAGTGGGGTGACAATCTCTACTAATGCTCTTTTATGGTGTTTGTTATAATTTATACAATCACAACTGCTGTTGTAAAATTTATAACTATCAAAAAGAGTAGTTTTACTTAATGGTTTTAGTTTTGTAGGTAATTTATCACGATTTAAGCCTCTCTTGAAATTATAAAAGTGGATACCTTCAGATTCTGGTATAGTTGAGGAGTTTATAATGTTTTCAATATCTTCTTCTTTTTCTATATCAATTTCAATAATTCTAAAATTTGATATCTTTTTTTCTTCAGTGCAAGGGTGATGAACATTTATTTCTATAAAAATAGGGTCAATATCTTTATGGCGATTATATAAGTAAATATCAGGAATAAAATCACCGAGCTTTTTTTCTACGACACAATCAGTGTAATAATCTTTTAAGTTAAAAGGCGTATGTTCTTCCCAATGGCAATATTCTTCATCGTAATAATCATCCTTATTGCTCCATTTACATTTTTCCCAATTTTTGCATTCAAAATTTGTTTTTAATTCAATTTGAATGTTTTTATTATTACGAAACCACTCGGAAAGTTTGATTTCAGCTAATGTGTGAAGGTAGTGGTCGTAGCTGCAATGGGGTGTAACATTTTTATGTGCATAATGCCACTTGTTTTTCTTCCCTTGTTTCGGAATCATTTCTCCATCGCAATATACACAATAGTATTTTTCTTGACGTTTGGCGTCGTCAATTCGCACTAATTCTTTAGCTGAATTATATGCATACAATTGATCCTTGTGATGTTGTTCCATTGTGTTTATTTGATTTATAAAATAATGCCCCCTCATTTAATGTCGAGAGGGCATATTTTATTCTACTTCTTAAACGAGTTGCAAACCTCCTGATTGAGTTTGCGGACACGCTCTACGTCCATCTTCATCAGTTTGCGGTCGTAGGTCATCATACCGTTGAGCTCCATCTCAAGGTCGGTAATCTGGGTATATACGGCTGCGGTGTAACCCTTGGCAATCAAACCCTTGAGGATGTTGATATACTCCTCATACTTATCAGTAGCCTCCTTCTTGCCTGCGGTTTTTGCAGGGATGTTGAATGGGTCGGTCTCAACCACCAGCTTCCAGCGATGCTCTTTGGCAGTCTCGTAACCCACGCCACCATACTCGCCCAGTACGTTGGCACGCTTGTAGTCAAACAGGTACATCTGTGGCTCGGGGTAGTTGTGCAAATCAAGCATATCGCCACCTTCGGGGTAGTGGTTGCCACCACTCGACTGGTCAACCAGGCGTGATGGGTCGTAGTTCTTTGTCCACGCTGCAATCTCCTGGGTCTTAAACTGTCCCCAACCTTCGTTGAATGTCACCCAAGTGCCGATAGAGGGGTAGGAGTAGAGGTTGTCGATAATCTCCTTCCACTCACGGCGGAAGTTCTCCTCCGACTCTGGTGTGCGCTCCAGCTCCTTTCCAGAGAAATACTCGCGCCACATAAATTCAGGTGTCTCGTCACCCGATGGCATATCCTGCCATACAATCATACCGATGCGGTCGCAGTGGGTGTACCAGCGTGCTGGTTCAACCTTGATGTGCTTGCGAATCATATTGTAGCCCAACTCCTTGGTCTTGATTATGTCGAATGCCAATGCCTCGTCGGTTGGGGCGGTGTAGAGTCCGTCGGGCCAGTAGCCCTGGTCGAGAGTGCCGAATTGGAAATAATCTTCGTTGTTGAGTTGCAGGCGGATGATGTGGTCGTCGCCCATTTTCATTGAGAACTTACGCATTGCTGCATAGCTCTTCACCTTATCTACAATCTTGCCGTTTTTCGAGAGGGTAACCTCTATGTCATAGAGAAATGGGTTCTCTGGTGACCATAGCTTTGCCTCTGGTACGGGGAGTGTTACTTCCATACCGTTCATACTCTTGCCTGAAGCGATAACCTCGCCTTGGTCAAAGAGCTTAACCTCGATAACGCAGTTCTCGTCAGCCTTTACGTTTGGTTTCACAACGAGAATTCCAGCGTCGATGTCGGGAGTAGTTTTGAGAGATTCAATTCTATTCTCCGCCACAGGCTCCATCCATACGGTCTGCCAGATGCCGCTGACGGTTGTGTACCACAATATCCAAGGGCGGTTTGACTGCTTACCTCGTGGTTGCCAACCATCTGCACTTGGGTCTAAAACTTTAACGGTAAGATTGTTGGTTCCTTTCTGCAGGGCAGGAGTGATGTCAAACGAGAAAGGTGAGTAGCCACCCTTGTGCTCGCCAATCTTCATGTCGTTCACCCACACTTGCGCATGCCAGTCCACAGCACCGAAGTGCAAAAGGATGCGCTGACCTTTCCACGTCGATGGAACGGTGAACTCGCGTTCGTACCACAGAGCGTTGTGCTGACCCAGTGGCTTCATTACACCCGAAAGGCTCGACTCTACAGCAAAAGGTACAAGAATGTTGCCATCCATCTCGGCGGGTTTAGTCTCGTGCTTTGGACGTATGGCGTAGTTCCACAAACCATTTAGGTTCTGCCACTTCTCGCGCTCCATTATTGGTCGTGGGTATTCTGGCAAAACATTGTTGGGGTCAAGGCTGATGCCCCAGTCTGTTTTCAAATTATCGCCAGCAGGCTTCCATTGCGCATTGGCTGTGGAAAAAGCCACGCATATAAGTAGTAAGGCGAAGATTTTTTTCATAAACAAAGTATTTAGGTTAACATTATTTCATTGGGTTACGCTCGTAGGCATCAATCATTGAACCTGCGGTGCGGTTGATAATTCTCACACCCTGTTCTGCGGCAAAATCACGCAACACCTCGTGCCCACGAAATAGTTCGGCGGTTTCGGCCAAATATTCATACATGGTATAGGGGCGTGGAGGATTTGTGGCATTGTAAAATATGGGTTGAGCTTCGGCTGGTGTAGAGTCATAGTAGTGACTTTGAATACGACATAGACGATTCCTCTCGTCCACCATAAGGCCATCTAAGAGGGTGTGGTCAACACCATATAGTTCTATTGTTTTGTATCCGACCTGAATGGCTGATAGTATTCCATTTTGTATGACCGTACCCCAATTACCCGATCCTAAGCCATGACGATAACACCAGAACTCCACGCAACGGAAACCACGAAAAACAGTTGAGTGGAAAGGTACTATACGAATGTTAGGATTGTTGCCAATGGCAGCAGAATAATTGAAATGTTCAGGGTTGTAATGCTGCACATATAGTATCATCGGCCACGAAACCTTTGTTGCAAGAGTTTTGTAGAGGTTATCGATACGCTGGGTGTAACCCGCACTGCGGAAAAACATGGGGTCCGACAAGATGTAATATTTAGGCTTTATCGTAGTAAACTCTGGACTAAGAGCGAAGAAATTTACTGCCATCATGTCGGCATATTCCCACTCCTTTTGCTCGATGAGCCTTGGTAATTGATTTTTCAATGATGGACCATTGCCCAAAACAGCTAATTTTTGTGATGGGTTCATACTCACAGCCCCCGCCTTGCCTACATAATTGCGAAAGTCCTCTTTCACAGCCATTATGAGGAAGTAGAGAAGAGTATTGAATCCCTCGCGTAAAGCCTTAATAATAGTCTCGGATAATCGCATTTTAGTTGGTGTTTGATATTTGCAAATTTATGAATTAATTGCTAAATTTGCAATAAGAGCATTAATTTTACCATGAGTCATATATCTGTTATAATTCCCCTATATAATAAAGTGACAACGATTGAGCAAACACTAAGAAGCGTTGCTCGTCAGAGTGCGCAGCCGTTGGAGATAATTGTCGTAGATGATGGTTCAACCGATGGTAGCGCCGAGGTCGTTGCTGCTATGGATTTGCCTCAGGTGAAAGTTGTTCGTCAAAGTAATCAAGGTGTTAGTGCAGCTCGTAATCGTGCAATTGAGATGGCTCAAGGAGAATGGATAGCTCTCTTGGATGGTGATGATTATTGGTTGGATGAGTATCTTGAAAATGTTGAGCGCGTGATTGAGAAATTTCCTGAATCAGGAGCTATTGGAACTGCATTTGTGGTGGATGATGGCAAACGATTAGTCTTGGGCGATACTCCACATAAAGAGGGTGTCGTGGACTTCTTTAGTGAATCCATGCAACGTTATGTATTGATTCCTTCGGCTACGGTTGTCCGTCGTGATTTAGCTCTTGCTATGGGCGGCTTTCCCGTGGGAATGCGCATGGCTGAGGATCAATATTTATGGACTAAAATTGCTCGTATAGCACAGATAGTATTTTCGCCAAGACCACTTGTAGTGTATTCACGTGTGGCTGAGAATCGTTCGGCAACAATCTATCAAGCCGAACAGACTACCCATTCACTCGAGGAACTGTACGATAGGTCGGCTGATGAGATAAGCAACGAATATGTGGCACGAGTGGCTTTGGGAAAGGCTCTTGTCGAGAGTGCCCGAGGTGGTACAGCTGCTGCGCAGCGTGCTTTGGAGTTCTTTGCATACAATAAGTTATCCGCACGACTTGCGTTTAAGGTGCGTGTGCTCAATGCCCTGCCTGCGAAAGTGCGTCCAATGGTCCTCGGTATGTATAATTGGTTGGCGTGGGTTGTGGCACGCAAGGGATTATAATCTTATCTATTCAAGCCCGCTGCTACGATTGCTTCGGCTAATGTGAAATCATCTGGGTTGTCAATATCAATACTCTCTATTCTATCCGTTACTGCAACATAAGGCTTGTTGCCTATGCGACGATGTTGCTGTTTCCAAATATTACGTCGGAAGATAAAGAATGCTGATGTCTCAACATATATAGGTTCAAGGTCTTGTGTGCGAGGAATGTTATCCAAAGCATAATTTAGAGGTTTGCCCTGCCACCATGTAAATGTCTGTATGCGCTCGGCACTGAATGCCGAATCATACTCTCCACTCTCGACGGCAGCGACGGCTTGCTCGATGGTTGAGGTGTGGATAAAAGGTGATGTGGCATGGGCGAGGATATATATGTCGGCATCAATTTCAGCGGTAAAAGCCTCGTAAATCTCTGCACCAATTGTAGTATCTGAGTCCAGTTGTTTATCTCGGAGTAGGAACTTAACACCCTCGGGCAGGTACTGTTCCACCTCTCGGTTGCTGCAATATACATACACCTCGTCAATATTGCTTGCAGCGGCTAAACTTCCTAATAGGTAGGTCATCATGGGACGACCACCTAAATCACGCAAATTCTTGCCTACGACACGCTGGCTGTTAAGACGTATGGGAACAAATGCTACTCTTTTCATGTGTTTATTGTACTAATAGGTTACATCCTCTAATGTCGGCTCCCGTTAGTCGTCCATCTACCGCAAATGAACCATTATCGAATGTGCGACCCACATCCTGAGTGGCAATAAATGCACAAGAAGAAAGATTCATTAAATCGATGATGTTAACCGCACCGCGTGCCGGTGCTGGGTGTATCATAAGAGGGTTGTTTACATCTCTAATTAAAACCTTCATCCACTTTGGTGTATAGAATATACCCTCGCCAGCAGAGTATGCCTGCGACGTGAGCTCTGCCATGCCGTATTCGGAATGAATCTTCTCAACACCAAAAGCCGAAGTGAGAATCTTGTGGAATTCACTCTTTGCTAGCTCCTCGCGCTTACCCTTCATGCCGCCCGTCTCCATTACTATTGTGTTGGTGAGCTTTGGGGCGTACTTCTCTGCCAAGTCCCACAGAGCATAGCTCACGCCGAGCAGAATCTTGGGCTTGGGGTCAGCCGCCATGTCGGTCAATAGTTTCTCGTACTCATCCAGATAGAAACCTCCCGAGCCTGAGCGAGTAATCATCCTATCTACCATGTATATTAACGATGAGCCTTCGCGCTGAAGATAGTTGGGTAGCAGACCGTAGATACTCCAATCCTCCACCTCGCCATAGAATTGTTCGAAAGCCGAGAAGAATGCCAGCTCATAGGTCTTAAGGCTACTCATCATGTGGCGTGAGGCTACGGTTGAGCCTGTGTTGCTCGATGTGAAAATCTTTTCAGGAGCGTGGCTGCCACAATAGATGTCGTGGGTTTTGAATAGTTCGATGGGCAGGAACGGAATCTGCTCAACACTCTCCACCGCGTGATGGTCAATGCCTAACAATTCGATATATTGCTTGTAGGGTGCACAATGCTCGGCCTGAAAGTGAAATACCTCCAGCGCCGTACACTCAAACTCCGACTCACTCTTTATGGCTACAATATCCTGTGATTTAATCATATTACAAAGGTAAAAAAAAAGAGGAAATGAGAATGAAAAAATATGTTATATTTTGGAACGAGCTAAAATTATCTTATATTTGTATAGAAATACCTAAAATGCAGAAAGTGTAAGTTTATTCTTGAATTACGAACGTAGGAGATTCTCTGTATGTTCTACGACCTGCAATTCTTAAATAGGTTTCAGCGCCACGCTTTCTTAATTTTTCATGTCGTAATTGGCGTTGGTACGGCAAAATAAGTGAAATATCATGAGAAAGATTTATTACTTTTTGATGGCTGCATTTGCAGTAATGTGTGTATGTTCATCTTGTACTAAAGATGATGATGGTAATATTGACTCTAAATCTATCGTTGGAGTGTGGAAGTTGGTATTGGACGAGGGTTATGAGATATATGATGGAGAGAAAGAAGAGTGGAAAGAGACTTACGGCGATGATGAATCTGTTATCGTAACATTCAATGCTGATGGTACAGGCTCAGAAGTTATTGATGTGCAATATGGAGAATACACAAATAGATTTAATTGGAAATTGGATGGAAATAAGTTATCTTTAAAGTATGCTGATTATGATGAAGTGAGTATGGGTAGAGTAGAAAAACTTACATCTACAACACTTGTCACTGTTTATGAGTGGAAGTCAGCAGATGGTACGGAAAAAGAGTATGCTAAGAGTACATTTACCAGAATAAAGTAATCTTTGTATTCTTATAATATAATAACACACAAACTCCGATATGGAAATCGACTTATCGACCCCCATATCGGAGTTTTTATGTGTAAAAAGAGTGTTACTTCTTACCCTTTGGAGCAAGAATCATATTCATCTTCTTGCCATCGAGTTTAGGCATAGCCTCTACTTTTGCAATCTCCTCCAAGTCGGTGGCGAAACGCAATAGCAGAATCTCACCCTGCTCCTTGAAGACGATTGAACGACCACGGAAGAATACCGAAGCCTTAACCTTCGCGCCCTCCTTGATGAAGTTCTCGGCGTGCTTGAGCTTGAAGTTGTAGTCATGGTCGTCGGTCTGTGGACCAAAACGAATCTCCTTAACCACTATCTTCACCTGCTTTGCCTTGATCTCCTTCGCCTTACGCTTCTGTTGGTAGAGGAACTTCTGATAGTCAGCAATACGACATACTGGTGGCTCGGCATTTGGAGAGATCTCAATGAGGTCGAGTTCCATCTCATCTGCCATAGCTATCGCCTGACGGATAGGTACCACCAAGTTGGGCTCAACATTGTCACCAACGATACGCACCATTGGAGCTGTAATCTCGTTGTTGATACGGTTAGGGTTCTCCTTCTCTACTCGCTTGCCTCGCATACCCTGTTGTTGCTGAGGCTTGTTTGCTCCGCCCATAGGACGTGGAGCAAACGGTTTCTGTGTAATTGCCAAATTGGTAAAATTTACTTTAGTTATTGTCTATGTTTATTGCATCTTGTTTGCTTCAATCTCGGCATCAACCAATGAGTTGATGTGTGCTGCGAACTCGGCAACAGTCATTGCTCCCTTGTCGCCCTCGCCCTGAACACGAACCGAAACCTTGCCCTCTGCAGCCTCCTTCTCACCTACGATCAAGAGGAATGGGATACGCTTAAGCTCGTTGTCACGAATCTTGCGACCGATCTTCTCGTTACGCTCGTCAACCTGAACGCGAACGTCAGCCTTTGCCAATGTCTTTGCGACCTCGTTGGCATAGTCGTTGAACTTCTCTGAGATAGGCAGGATAACCGCCTGGTCTGGTGTGAGCCACAATGGGAACTTACCGGCTGTGTGCTCAAGCAATACTGCTACGAATCGCTCCATAGAGCCGAATGGCGCACGGTGAATCATGATTGGGCGGTGTAGCTTGTCGTCGTTACCCTTGTATGTAAGGTCGAAACGCTCAGGAAGGTTGTAGTCAACCTGGATTGTACCAAGCTGCCAGCTACGACCGAGTGCATCCTTAACCATAAAGTCGAGCTTTGGACCATAGAATGCAGCCTCGCCTGTCTCAACGGTAGTGTTCAACCCCTTCTCCTTACAAGCTGTGATGATGGCGTTCTCTGCCTTCTCCCAGTTCTCGTCAGAACCAATGTACTTCTCGGTGTTGTTAGGGTCACGCAATGAAATCTGTGCTGTGTAGTTCTCGAACTTGAGTGTGCGGAAGATGTAG
>JAGBTO010000022.1 GCA_017631285.1 Alistipes sp. | reverse complement strand
CTTTACATCTACTGATACGGGATTCAAATAACGAATCTCACCGCCCTTTACATTCTCCTGTGCCATAGTTTACTCCTCCTGTGATTTGTTAGCAAGCTTTGCACGACGCTTTGCAGAGTACTCTACAGCGAACTTGTCCTGCTTGAAAGTTAAGAAACGAATGATACGCTCGTCACGACGATAGTTAGTCTCGAGCTTGTTGATAAGTGAACCCTCAGCCTCGAACTCTACAAGGAAGTAGAAACCGGTGGTCTTCTTCTGAATAGGATAAGCAAGCTTCTTCAAGCCCCAGTTCTCCACATTCACGATCTGACCGCCGTTCTCGGTGATGATGCCCTGGAATTTGTCAGCAACCTCCTTCACCTGTGCGTCTGAAAGGACGGGAGTGACAATGAAAACGGTTTCGTAATTGTTCATAATTGTTTTTAATTAAATGTTTATGCTAATTTTAGCGGTGCAAAGGTACAACTTTTTTCTCGAAAACAAAATTTTTCCAATCTTTTTCGCACAAAACATCTCGGAATCAATCTTTTATTTTACTCTCCCATCAATTAATTTACGGCATTGTTATCTGCAATTTTGAATTCTTAATTTTGAATTTTGAATTTATATCGCGTATCTTTGCGTTATTCATTTACATCAAAGACGATGAAACGACTTTTGGCGATTATATTTTCTGCAGTCATGCTGAGTGGATGCGCAAACCGCACATCTTTCGACGTTACCATCTTCGACGAGGTGGTTTACACCCCACAATACGCCACGGGGTTTGAGATACGACGTCATGCCGAGAGTGGAGCTACACTAATTTCCGCATCCAACCCATGGCAGGGTGCCGAAGGGGTGTCGTACAAATTACTCATAGACCCAAACAATTTCTTCACCGCCAATACCGACATTCAACACATCAACACCCCAGCCGAGCGAATTTTGTGTATGTCATCAAGCCACATAGCCATGCTTGATGCCATTGGCGAGGTAAAGCGTGTGGTGGGTGTATCGGGTATTGACTTTATCAGCAACGAATACATCACAACCAATCGCTCAAAGATTGGCGATGTGGGTTACGACAACAATATAAATTACGAACTGCTTATCGCTCTTAATCCCGATATGGTATTGCTATACGGAGTGAATGCAGCAAACAGCATCGAAAACAAACTGCGAGAGCTAAGCATACCCTTTGCGTACATTGGCGAATACGTGGAGTCGTCCCCTTTAGGAAAAGCCGAGTGGATGGTTGCTGTGAGCGAGATTGTCGGCAAGCGAGAGCAAGGCATTGAGCAGTTTAACACCATAGTTACACACTATAACACCGTAGCGGAGAATATTAGACATAATATCGGCAACGCACCACGCCCCAAGGTTATGCTCAACATCCCCTACCGTGACTCATGGTTTCTGCCTGCAAAGAGCAGTTATATGGTGCAACTAATTGAGCAAGCGGGAGGTGAGGCATTCTCCACCCCAGGCGAGGGCAACTCATCTGCGCCGATTGATATTGAGCAGGCTCTGCTCTATGCCAACCAAAGCGACCTGTGGCTCAACCCCAGCGGCTGCAACACCATAGCAGAACTTGTAAAACTGAATCCCAAATTCGCTAACACCCGCCCCATTCTAAACGGTAAGGTATGGAATAACAACGCTCGCCAGACTCCGATGGGAGGCTCTGACTTTTGGGAGTCGGGAGTTGTCAGACCAGATGTAATTCTGCGCGACCTGGCGACGATATTACACCCCGAGATAATCTCTGACCACGATTTATACTACCACACACAACTGAAATAACTCTATGCAAAATCGTAACAAAATACTCTTTCTATTGCTGACTATACTTATTGTGGTTCTCTTCGCCATTGATATGATGGTCGGCTCGGTAGGCATATCGGTAGGCGAAGTGTGGGCGGCAGTTACAGGTGGAGAGTGCGACCCTATAAAAGCAAAGATAATCATCGACATACGACTAATGAAGGCCATAGTTGCTATTCTGGCTGGTGCCGCATTGTCGGTGAGTGGATTGCAGATGCAGACCCTTTTCCGCAATCCACTTGCAGGACCTTATGTATTAGGTGTTAGTTCGGGTGCAAGTTTAGGTGTGGCGTTATTCATTCTAGGTGCACCTCTTGTGGGTTTAAGTTCATCGCCCATACTCTCATCGTTGGGCGTAGCAGGTGCGGCATGGATAGGCTCAGCAGCAGTATTGGCATTAGTCGCAACAGTCAGCCGACATATTAAGGATATTATGGTGATTCTTATTCTCGGCATGATGATTGGTTCTGCCGTAAGTGCCATAGTACAGATACTACAATACATGAGCCACGAAGAGGCTCTGAAAGGTTTTGTGGTTTGGACCATGGGCTCGCTCGGCGATGTCACTATATCGCAACTTTGGCTTGTTGCGCTAGCAATCATCTCGGGTCTTATAATCTCGATAGCGGTAATAAAACCCATGAATCTAATGCTACTGGGCGAAGCCTATGCTCGCACGATGGGTTTAAACATACAGCGCACACGTTCGCTCATCCTACTATCGACAACACTTCTTGCAGGTACAACGACTGCATTTTGCGGTCCTGTAGGATTCATCGGCTTAGCCATTCCTCATCTAGCTCGCATTATATTTCAGAATGCAGATCACAGAGTCCTACTCCCTGCATCAATGCTCTCGGGTGTAATTTCGTTACTCCTATGTGACATAGTATCAAAACTCCTCACCTTGCCAGTAAACACCGTGACAGCTCTGCTCGGAATCCCGATTGTGGTGTGGGTGGTGGTGCGCAATAAGAATATTGTATAATAATGATACGATTTGAGAATTTAACACTCGGCTATGGTAGCCGCACATTGATAGACAATCTCTCCACCTCAATCAAGGCTGGCGAGCTGACTGCTTTGGTAGGCAGAAATGGCACAGGCAAGAGTACCCTACTGCGAGCCATCACTGGATTAGGTGATCGCATCAAGGGCAACATCTATCTCGCAGGTAAACCTATTGACTCTCTAACTACGGCCGAACTCGCCCAAACAGTAGCCTTTGTCACTACCGACAAGGTGCGCATCGCCAATCTACGATGCCGCGATGTAGTGGCACTCGGCAGGGCTCCCTATACCAATTGGATTGGCCGTATGCAGGTGCAGGATGAAGAGATAGTGATGCACTCGATGGCACTTGTAGGCATGAGCGACTATGCCGACAAGACTATGGACAGAATGTCTGATGGCGAATGTCAGCGTATAATGATAGCCCGCGCCCTAGCGCAGCAAACCCCTATAATTTTGCTTGATGAGCCTACCGCATTCCTCGACATGCCCAACCGTTATGAACTTTGTACTTTGCTTCAACATTTGGCACACCAGGAGAAGAAATCTATTTTATTCTCCACTCATGAATTAGATATTGCACTCGCTCTATGCGACTCGATAGCGCTCATATCACCGCCACAGCTACATCTTCTACCCACCGAGCAGATGGTCAGCAGCGGACACATCGAACGTTTGTTCACAAGCGGCATAGTTAATTTCAACCCCACAACACGCAGTGTAAGTATAAAATAAGTCATTGAATATACAAATAACGGTTGCAGAATTATCCGCAACCGTTATTTTTATAGCAATCCAGCCCTACAACTTCTTTCCGTAGCACAAATCGCCAGCATCGCCTATACCTGGCACAATATAAGCCTTTGAGGTAAGCTCAGCATCCACAGCACCCAACCACAACGTAGTCGTCTTCGATGGTAAGTGTTTCAATGTATATTCCACACCCTGCTCACTGGCTATGACCGAAGCAATGTGAGTATGCAAAGGCTCGCCGCCATGTGCCACCAGCGTTTCGTAGGTCTGACGCAACGACTGTCCCGTAGCCAACATAGGGTCGGCAAGTATAAGTATTTTACCCTCCAAGCTACCACACGACACATACTCTACATTAATCTTAAAGGTACCATCCTTTTTGTTCTTGCGGTAGGCTGATACAAAAGCACACTCAGCATCGTCAAAGTAATTCAAGAAACCCTGCTGCAATGGCAATCCTGCACGCAACACGGTAGCTATTACTACCTTATCACTCACTAGCGACATCTCGGCCTCACCCAGTGGAGTCTCTACTACCTGTGAAGCATAATTCAATGTCTTTGAGATTTCGTAGCTCATAATCTCACCAATACGTTCAATATTACGGCGAAAACGCATCGAATCCATCTGTATATTACAATCACGTATTTGAGAGATAAACTTATTGAGAATAGTATTCTCCTTACCTAAAATATGTACCATAGATGCTAATTAAGGTTACTAGTAGAGGAAATTATTGAACGGATAACGTCCTGCATGAATCTCACGAACCATGCCATAGAGGTCAGAGCGCAACTTTTCGATATTCATCTTTTCCACCGCCGAGATGAATATGCAAGGCGTGTTTGCCTTTGCTATCCAACTCTTCTTCATCTCTTCAAGCGACATATTGCGCTTGGTTGCTGGAGTTAAGTCATCCTCATCCTTCTTCTCGTAGGTGTAGGCATCTATCTTGTTAAAGACCAAGTAAACAGGCTTATCTCCTGCTCCAATCTCACGCAAAGTCTGCTTCACCACATCAATCTGCTCCTCAAAGTTAGGATGCGAAATATCCACCACATGCACCAGCAAATCGGCCTCACGCACCTCGTCAAGGGTCGATTTAAACGACTCAATAAGCTGCGTAGGCAACTTGCGGATAAACCCTACGGTATCAGACAACAGGAATGGCAGATTATCAAAAACCACCTTTCTAACCGTAGTATCGAGTGTAGCAAAGAGCTTGTTTTCAGCAAAAACTTCACTCTTCGACACAAGATTCATAAGCGTCGATTTACCCACATTGGTATAACCCACCAATGCTACACGCACCATAGAACCTCGGTTTGAACGTTGCACAGCCATCTGGCGGTCAATCTTCGTCAGTTCCTCCTTGAGTTTCGAAATGCGATTGCGAACAATACGGCGGTCGGTCTCAATCTCACGCTCACCGGCACCTCCTCGCGTACCCGTACCTCCTCGCTGACGCTCAAGGTGAGTCCACATTCCTGCCAAGCGAGGCAACATATACTCATACTGCGCCAGCTGCACCTGAGTCTTAGCGTATGCTGTGCGTGCACGAGACATAAAGATATCGAGGATAAGGCGTGTACGGTCAATCACTCGGCAAGGCATCTCCTTCTCGATGTTGCGTGTCTGAGAGGGTGAGAGCTCATCGTCAAATATCACCACATCGATCTCATTCTCCTCGCAATATACTGCAATCTCCTCCAGTTTACCCGGACCTACATAGATTCTTGATGAAGGTTGTGGCAGACGCTGTGTAAAGCGGCGCACTGTGACAATATCTGCTGTCTCAGCCAAAAACTCCAGCTCACCGAGGAACTCCTCGACCTGCTCCACCGGCTGACCATCTCGTATTACAGCCACCACAACAGCTCTTGCTCGCAAATCCTGCTGTTCTTCTGCCTCCTTCACAATATTCTCTTTTGTTTTCGCCATAGTCATAGTTAAAAAAAGCATGCCGCAAACAAGTCACGGCACACTTTATATTATATATATTAATATATATACTAGTTAATCTGGAACATTACAGGCAAAGTATACTTCACACGTACAGTCTGGCTACTCTGCTGACCTGGAGTCCACTTTGGCGATGTAGCCAATACTCGTGCAGCCTCCTCACCAAGTGAACGGTCTGGTGACTGCAACACCTGAATGTTAGTAACTGAACCATCCTTCTCAACAACGAATGAAAGAACCACACGGCCTGTAATACCATTCTCCTGAGCAATAGCAGGATACTTGATACGCTCCTGAACCCACTTACGGAAAGCGTTCAAATCACCACCCATAAATGAAGGCATCTTCTCTACCTTGATGTAAGGAGTATCATCAACTACCTCCTCTTCCTCAACCTCTACAATCTGGGTAGAAATTTCCAAATCACCCTCCAAGTCAAAGAAGTCAACCTCTGTTGTAATCTTGGTATCGTTGGTAACGATGTCGAGGATATCGTTGAAGACTTTAATCTCGATCTTCTTTGGGGCCTCGGGTGGCTTCTGCTCATTACGAGTAATCTCGGTAATTTCCTCCTCGATAGGACCATAATTCATATCGACCTGCTCAATACGATACTCCTTTGGAGCATACGCAAACGCAGCTACAACGAGTAACAACGAGATAATCAAGCCGATTTCCAGGAATAGACCTTTTCTGTTTTGAAGGTCTGCCTTTGGTGATTTTTTAATTTCCATAACTTGATGTTTTATTTTTTAATTTATATTGTTCATCTCTCCATCCTGCGCATATAAACATTTGTATATCAAACAATTGCATTTAACAAAACACCAACAAGCCTTAAAATTAAGCCCTCATTTCCGTGGTTCATTCCCTGCAAAAAAATGTTGTATCCGCAGTTCTCTTGGCAAATATAATCAAAAAATATCAAAAAATATCGCTCTGCGAATAAAAATATGCTTTTTTTTTCTACTTTTGTTGTCGTAGTAAAAAATTCAACATGTCACACATCGAAGGAGAACCTTTATACGGCAAAACATTGGGCCAGTTGCAAGATTTGTGCACTTCACTAAATCTGCCGCGTTTTAATGCTAAGCAGATTGCGAGGTGGCTCTATGTGCGACGTGTACAAGACATGTCAGAGATGACAGACTTGTCAATGGCGGCACGTACCGCTCTCGCACAAAACTACACTCTGGGATTAACGCCTCCTATCAAAGAGAGCATTTCTCAAGACGGCACAAAAAAATACCTTTTTCAGGTTGATGATAATAGCTACATTGAGGCTGCATACATCCCCGACGGAGAGCGTGCCACACTCTGCGTATCTTCGCAGGTAGGATGCCGTATGGGATGTCGCTTCTGCGCAACCGGAAGACAGGGGCTGCAACGCTCACTAACTACCAATGAGATACTGAATCAAATTCTTTCCATCCCCGAGAGTGAGCGTCTTACGAACCTTGTCTTCATGGGCATGGGTGAGCCTTTGGATAACACCGATAACGTGCTTAATGCATTGGAGATTATAACATCGGCATGGGGTATGGCATGGTCGCCTACACGCATTACACTCTCAACTGCAGGTGTAGGTAAAAATCTGCGTCGTTTCCTTGATCAAACGAAGGTGCATCTTGCTATAAGTCTGCACAATCCGTTCCACGACCAGCGCAAAGAGATTATGCCTATAGAAAACGCATATCCCATACATGAGATAATGGATATTTTGCGAGAGTATGATTTTTCGGGTCAGCGCAGAGTATCGTTCGAATATATCGTAATGGAGGGGCTTAACGACTCTGCTGCGCACATCAAGGAGTTGTGTCGCCTACTTAACGGTGTGAAATGCCGAATTAATCTAATTCGTTTTCACAAAATTCCCAACTCACCTTATTTTTCACCATCAAACGAGAAGATGATACGCTTCCGTGACACACTTACAGCCAAGGGAATACAAACTACCATAAGGACTTCTCGCGGCGAGGATATCCAAGCAGCTTGTGGCCTACTCTCGACTGTCGAACAACAAAAAACAAGTGAAAAATGATTACTCTTATAACTAAATATTTCCCCAATCTCAGCGAGCAACAGCTAAAACAATTTGCGGCACTCTATGACCTTTATGCTGAATGGAATTCAAAAATAAATGTCGTGTCGCGCAAGGATTTTGACCAACTCTATTTACGCCATATACTTCACTCTCTGGCCATCGCCAAAGTGTGCCAATTCGAGGCGGGAGCCAGGGTTCTCGACGTGGGTTGCGGAGGAGGATTTCCCTCTGTACCACTGGCAATTATGTTCCCCGATGTGAAATTCGTATCGGCCGATTCTATCGGTAAAAAAATCACAGTCGTTAAAGGTGTATGCGAAGGTGCAGACATCAAGAATATTGATGCCCGCAATACCCGAGTAGAGCAAATTCAAGAGAAATTCGACTATGTGGTTTCACGTGCTGTAACTGAGATGCCTGCCTTCGTGAAGTGGATATGGACAAAGATTCAGAAGGGGCAAAAAGGAACGCTTCCAAATGGCATCCTCTACCTCAAGGGTGGAGATCTCAGGGAGGAGTTGGCAGCCACAAAAATAAAGTGGACAGAATACAACATCTCGGAGTTCTTCGAGGAAGATTTCTTCGAAACAAAAAAGGTTGTATATACACAAAAATAAAAAAACAGAACAAAAAGAACATTTTTTCAACGAAATAATCATTTCCCGTCTGCCGAAGTTCCAAATAAAATTGCTATCTTTACACATCACAAAGAATCTGATTGCAATGGAGACGGTAAAAGTTATTTGTCAAAATACCTCATCGGTAATTGAGGTTAAGACAGGCACATCGTTGCTGGAGTTGGAAAAAAAGTTAGGCCTCAGCGAAAAATACCCTATGCTGGCAGCCTATGTCAACAACCGCATAAAGGAGCTAAACTATAAAATCTTTAAGCCGCTTGCTGTGCGATACATAGATATTTCCCATTTTGAGGGTTATCGAGTATATCAGCGCACTATATCATTTATCGCACAAAAGGCTGTCCATGACCTTTATAACGACAGGAAGTTCTTTATCCGCCACACTTTAGGCCGAGGTTTCTACTGTGAATTTGCCGACGAGAAGGAGCTATCGGACAGCGATATTGATGCTCTGCGAAAGCAGATGCAGAAAATCATAGATGCCCGTTACCCTATCGAGCGTCATCGCATGCTCACATCCGACATCAATGACATATATGAGCGTTTCGGCTTCGATGACAAGATTGCACTCTTGAACACTCGTCCACGCCTTTATAGCGATATCTATTGCATGGACGATATGGTGGGTTATTTCTATGGAGCTCTCACCCCTGACTCTGGGTACATCCACCTTTTTGACTTGCGTCGTTATTACAATGGTTTTTATATTGCTCTACCTTCTCAAAGCGATCCTGACAAATTGGATTTGAATGTGCATTGGAACAAGATGTTCGACATCTTTCACGAATACCACATGTGGGTAAACATCATGGGCGTACCTACCGTAGGTCACCTCAACGAGAAAATACTCGCCAAGGATACAAGCGAACTTATAAAGATTGCCGAAGCTTTCCACGAGAAGAAGATTGCCGCTATGGCCGACCAGGTTGCCCAGGCTAACAAGGAACGAGGTACACGTATGGTGCTTATTTCGGGACCTTCGTCAAGTGGCAAGACTACCACATCGAAGCGCCTAGGCATACAGCTTCGCATCTTGGGTCTTGACCCCGTACTCATCTCATTGGATGATTACTTTGTAGATCGCGATCGCACACCTAAGGATGAAAATGGGGATTACGATTTCGAAGCGTTAGAAGCTATCGATTTGGAACTTCTGAACAGCGACCTTACACGTCTTATTGCGGGCGAGAGTGTCGAAGTGCCGCGTTACGACTTCATCACAGGCACACGACAGTGGCACGAAACGCCACTGAAGCTTTCGGAGCGTTCAATCCTCATCATGGAAGGCATACATGGACTCAACCCACGTCTCACACCAAGCATTCCACGCGAGCAAAAGTTCTGCATATACGTATCGTGCTTGACGTCGGTAGCCATGGATAATCTATCGCGCATCGCCACATCGGACAACCGTCTGCTGCGTCGCATAACACGTGACTATGCTACACGTGGAGCAAATGCACTTGCCACCCTGCAACGCTGGGCAAGCGTACGCCGTGGTGAGCAGAAGCATATATTCCCATATCAAGAAAATGCCGACGTGATGTTCAACTCGTCGCTCTTCTACGAAATTTCTGTGCTGCGTTCAAAGGTCGAACCTATCCTTAGAGAGGTTCCTGACACCGTACCAGAATTTGGCGAGGCAAAACGCCTGCTTAAGTTCCTCGACAACTTCACTCCTATCTCCGACGAGGAGATTCCTCCAACATCCATTCTGCGCGAGTTTATCGGCGGAAGCAGTTTTAAGTATTAAACAAGATAATAATCAAAAACATGATTCTAACAACCACGCCCACCATTGAAGGCAGACCAATCATAGAATACAAAGGAGTTGTCTTTGGCGAAGTTATCGTCGGAGTAAACTTCATCAAGGACTTTGCCGCAAGCATACGCGACTTTATCGGAGGTCGCTCCAACACCTACGAAAACGAACTTATCAACGCCCGCAACACTGCCATGCAGGAGCTTTCATCAAGAGCCATTGCATTGGGGGCAGATGCGGTCGTGGGCATCGATGTCGATTACGAGGTGCTAGGTCAAAGCGGAGGTATGCTGATGGTAACAGTTTCGGGTACAGCTGTAAAACTTGGATATTAAAATAAATAAGTAAAAATAAACAAAACAAAGCAAAGAAATGTTTGACAAATTTCAAAACCGCCACATTGGCGTGACAAACTCAAGCGACCTAAACGAAATGTTGAAGGTCATTGGCGTAGATTCTGTTGAGGAGCTCATCTCGCAGGTTATTCCCGCCTCAATTCGCTTAAAGAAACCACTCGCCCTGCCTGAGGGTATGAGCGAGTATGAATTCACGGCTCACATTGCTTCGCTGGCAGCAAAGAACCAGCAGTTGCGTTCGTTCATCGGTATGGGCTACTATCCTACTGCCGTACCAGCCGTAGTGAGCCGCAATGTGTTTGAGAACCCAGCGTGGTACACCTCTTATACTCCATATCAGGCTGAGATTTCACAGGGTCGTTTGGAGGCATTATTGAACTACCAGACAGCTATCCTCTCGCTCACAGGCATGCAGATTGCCAACTGCTCACTTTTGGACGAGGCGACAGCCGCTGCCGAGGCTATGTTGATGATGTATGCCCTGCGCTCACGCGAGGCTGTAAAGCAGGGTCGCAACCAACTCTTTGTGGATAAGGATATCTTCCCTCAGACTCTGGATGTTCTCCTAACTCGTAGCGAGCCATTCGGTATTGAGCTTATCGTGGATGACTATTCCGAGTACGAATTCTCGGGCATGGAGTTCGGCGCTATTGTTCAAACTCCTGCCGCTAATGGCGAGGTGCGTGACTACACAGCCTTCGCAGCCAAAGCTCACGAGGCCGGTGCATTAGTTGCAGCTATTGCCGACATCCTCTCACTTGCACTCTTGACACCTCCCGCAGAGTGGGGTGCCGATATTGCAGTAGGCTCAACACAGCGTCTGGGTTGCCCTATGGGCTTCGGAGGTCCTGCCGCAGGTTATATGGCATGCCGCGAGGCTTACAAGCGTAACATCCCAGGTCGTATTATCGGCGTATCGGTGGACAGATTGGGCAACAAGGCGTTGCGTATGTCGTTGCAGATGCGCGAGCAGCACATCAAGCGCGAGAAGGCTACATCGAACATCTGTACTGCATCGGCTTTGATGGCTTCGATGGCTGGTTTCTATTGTATATATAATGGTCCTGAGGGTCTTAAGCGTGCCGCCATGACAGCTCACACTTCAGCCGTGGCTATCGCCGAGGCACTGGAGGCTATGGGCTACAAGCTCACCACAAAGTCAATCTTCGACACTGTGGAGGTGGAGGCAGAGGCTGCTGTGGTGCAGAGCATCGCCCTGAATGCAGGCTTCAACTTCTACTACCCATCGGAGGGCAAGGTACGTCTCTCAACCGACGAGGTGACAACTCCTAAGGAGGTAAACGCTATCGTGGCTATCTTCGCAGAGGCAGCAGGCAAGAAGGCGAAGGCTGTAAAGATTTCTGACAAGCCATCGCTCTGCGACTGCGTGAAGCGTACATCGCCAATTCTTACCGAGCCAGTATTCAACAAGTACCACTCGGAGAGCGATATGATGCGTTACATCAAGCAGTTGGAGTTGCGTGATATCTCGCTTGCAAATTCTATGATTTCATTGGGTTCTTGTACCATGAAGCTCAATGCGGCAGCTATCATG
>JAGBTO010000021.1 GCA_017631285.1 Alistipes sp. | reverse complement strand
ATTGAGGAGGTTGAGAAAATTGTGGCTAAAGGGTAGGTAGCGTACGTTATACGACTCTATACCACAAGGAGTGTGTCCCCCCACTTGGGCGATGCACTCTTTTTTTGTTGGTAGGTTTTGTTCGTTCGTTCTACTTCGGGCGTCGAGCAGGTGAAATATGTGGCGCAGGCGAAATATGTGAAGCAGGTGAAATATGTGGCGCAGGCGAAGCCGAACTTGCAATGATTTAGCCTTTATGTTATATTGAGCGTTACAACAATTACAAATTACACTCATTACAGGGGTGTAATCAGTGTAATTGTGTAATCGCTGTAATCAGTGTAATCGTGTAATTACTGTAATCACTGTAATCAGTGTAATCACTGTAATCACTGTAATTATGTAATTAGTGTAATTTATATAATATTTTTTGTATCTTTGAGTTGTGTTACATCATCACAAGTAAACTATGGACCAACCAAAGATTCAGCGCATGTTGCGACTAATGAAGATGCTGACGGCTAACTCATCCTATACCGTAGATGATATAGCCGAGCGTCTGGATATGTCACGTCGTACTATATACCGTTATATAGATACATTCCGTGAGGCAGGATTCGTAATCAAGAAGAGTGGTCAGTATATACGTCTTGATAAGGAGTCTCCTCACTTTAAGGATATATCACAGCTCGTACACTTCACCCAGGAGGAGGCTGTGATACTTAAGCGTGCTATCGAGAGTATCGACGATACCAACCTGCTGAAGCAAAACCTCAAACGCAAGCTCTACTCGGTTTACGACAATAAAATCCTTGCCGATACCATCGTTAGGGGTAGTAACTCGGCTACGGTACATACATTGATTGAGGCTATCGAGGAGCATCGTCAGGTGGTACTGCGTGCCTATCGCTCGTCGCATGGTGGTGCTGTGCGTGACCGTAGGGTTGAGCCCTTTGCCTTTACAACCAACTACGTGCAGGTGTGGTGCTACGACACTGAGTCTCACTCGTGTAAGCTCTTTAAACTCTCACGTATAGGCTCCGTGGAGTTATGTGCCGAGCCATGGCAGTGGCAGAGTAGCCATGAGCAGGGATTTATTGATATATTCCGTATGCATGGCACTGCACGTTACCATATAAAACTACAACTCGGCATACTGTCACACAATCTGCTCATCGAGGAGTATCCTCTTGCCGAGGAGTATGTTACATCGCTCGGAGAGGGTTGTTGGATGCTCTCAGCCGACGTTGCCGACCTGGCGGGTGTGGCTCGTTTCGTGGCGGGCTTGATGGACGATATAACCATAGTCGATACGCCCGAGCTGGAGCAATATCTCGCCTCGTACATAACCAAGCATTGGGGAGAGGTGAGGTAAATCATGTAAATTATAGTAGTTATATATATAATTATAGATATAATTACATAATTACACGATTACAGTGATTACACCGATTACAGCGATTACACAATTACACTGATTACAGTGATTACACCGATTACAGTAATTACACGATTACAGTAATTACACAATTACAGTAATTACACTGATTACAGTAATTACACAATTACACCGATTACACAATTACAGCAATTACACAATTACACTGATTACACCCCTGTAATGAGTGTAATTTTGTAATTTGTAATTTCACGTCATTGATAAAATTCCCATTTTTTTTGCAATTTTCTTTTGTTGTGTCACAACCTGTCACAACGGGGTGGTTACTTTGCATTGTGAAACAAAGGAAAACCCGGTGATGCCTTTATGAAGAGCCCTTTGTTTCATAGCGAGATGACTTACGACAAAGCGAAGAAGAGGGTAATAGTATTAACAAATAAATAAGAAGATGTAGTTATGAAAATCATTTTGTACGTGTTGTGTTTCTTTGCGTTTCTGAACGAGGCATTAAGCCGAAGGCATTAACCGCAGGATTGGGGAGGAGGATAAAGTCGAGAGAGATTTGTATAACCAGGGTAAAACCAATTAAAAACGATTGCTATGTTGTTCTTCATGTTGTGTGTTATAGGCATTGGCGCCGAGGTGCTGGGGATGCTCTTCGGGGATAGAAGATAAATGAATTGTTAAACCACTTAAAATATTACTACTATGGGAATTGCTTATCAAATCAAGTGTCGCCACTGTGGCGCAGAGTTCAATTACAGCCAGGATCAGTCAATGGGTATGTTGCCTCGATGTGTGGGGTGCGAGAGTTATGTCGAGACCGAGGCTCCCATCCGTTGCCCAGCCTGCTACAAACGACTCAATGCCACCCAGGAGGAGTTCAACGAGCAGGTGCAGACCGTCATGATGTGGGACTAAAGTTGCTATTCATCCGCCCAAACAGAGTGTTTTGGGGGTGGCCGGAGCGAAAAAAACGGCATCATTTTTATGATTATTCAAGAAAAAGTCTTAACTTTGAATAATTATTTACCTTAAAGATGTGACTATGGCAGAGCTCAAGATAGGGGATATGGCACCCGATTTCACATTGCCAACGCAAAATGGCGAACAACTATCGCTTCAGGATTTGAAGGGCGGCAAGACGGTACTCTATTTCTATCCCAAGGACAACACCTCGGGGTGTACGCTCGAAGCCAAGAGTCTGCGCGATGGCAAGGCCGAACTTGCAGCACGAGGCTATAAGGTTGTTGGTGTGAGTCCCGATAGCGTTCGCTCGCATCAGAACTTCTGTTCGAAACAAGAGCTTAACTTTACGCTCCTCTCCGATACGGAAAAGAGCATGTGCGAGGCCTATGGCGTGTGGCAGGAGAAGTCGATGTATGGTCGCAAGTATATGGGTGTTCAGCGTACAACCTTCCTGCTGGACGAGGAGTGTCGCATAACTCACATCTTCACAAAGGTGAAAACAGCTGAGCATTATCAGCAGATTATTAATGAATTAGATAAAAAATAAAACAGATATGGCAGAGAAAACACAGGTAAGCGCCGACAAACTCAAGGTGTTGAGTGCGGTGATGGATAAAATCGAAAAGGACTTTGGCAAGGGCTCAATCATGCGTATGAGCAGCGAGGCTGTGACCGACATCCCCGTAATCCCTACGGGCTCAATCACGTTGGACGTAGCGTTGGGTGTGGGCGGTTATCCCAAGGGTCGTATAATCGAGATTTTTGGTCCCGAGTCATCGGGTAAGACCACGCTGGCAATCCATGCTATTGCCGAGGCGCAGAAGGCGGGCGGTATTGCAGCCTTCATCGACGCCGAGCATGCTTTCGACTCGTTCTATGCTCAGAAGTTGGGTGTGGATGTTGATAACCTGCTCATCTCGCAGCCCGACAATGGCGAGCAGGCGTTGGAGATTGCCGACTCGTTGATTCGCTCAAGTGCAATCGACATCATCGTCATCGACTCGGTTGCGGCACTTACTCCTAAGGCCGAGATTGAGGGTGAGATGGGTGACTCGAAGATGGGTCTTCAGGCACGTCTTATGTCGCAGGCCCTGCGCAAGCTCACAGCCAGCATCTCGAAGACCAAGACCGTGTGTATCTTCATCAACCAGTTGCGCGACAAGATAGGTGTGGTGTATGGTAATCCCGAGACCACTACGGGTGGTAATGCGTTGAAGTTCTACTCGAGTGTGCGCATCGACATCCGCCGTGCATCGGTAATCAAGGATGGCGAGGAACAGCTCGGAACACGCACCAAGGTCAAGGTGGTGAAAAACAAGGTGGCGCCTCCGTTCAAGCGTGCCGAGTTCGACATCATGTTTGGTGAGGGTATATCGAAGATTGGCGAGATAGTTGATTTAGGCGTAGATTATGGCATCATCCGCAAGGCTGGCTCGTGGTTCTCTTACGGTGAGCAGAAGATAGGTCAGGGACGTGACTCGGTCAAGGAGTTGCTCTCGACCAATGCAGAACTTTGTGCCGAGATTGAGGCCAAGTTGCGTGAAGCTATGACACAGAAAAAATAAGGCTTATGAATTATACTGCTGAGGATGAGGTTCTCATCGAGAGCCATTGGCAAGATTTGCAACGTTCGTGCGAGAAGATTTGCCGCAGCGACGAGGATTGGAATTTTATTAAGAGAGCATACTTTCTTGCCAAGGAGGCACATCAGGGAGTAAGGCGCCGTTCGGGTGAGCCTTACTTCCTGCATCCTATTGCAGTAGCAAAGATTGTGGTTGATGAGATAGGGTTGGGCGTCAAGTCGGTTGTGGCGGCTTTGCTGCACGACGTGGTCGAGGATACCGAATATACGGTTGAGGATATGGAACATATCTTCGGCAAGAAGATAGCCACCATGGTCGATGGACTCACCAAGATGTCGGGGGTGTTCAATGCCGACACCTCGCGCCAGGCAGAGTATTTCCGCAAAGTGTTGCTTACGCTCTCCGACGATGTTCGAGTTATTCTAATCAAGATAGCCGACCGCCTGCACAACATGCGCACGCTGGGTGCCATGCCACAAAATAAGCAGATTAAAATCACGGGTGAGACCCTCTACTTGTTTGCTCCGCTGGCCTATAGACTGGGCTTGTATGCCATCAAGACCGAGTTCGAGGATCTTTGCATGAAGTATCGCTTCCCCAAAGAGTATGAGGAGATTACGCGTCAGATAAACGAAACCTCGGCGGCACGTGAGGAGTACATACGTAAGTTTAACGCTCCCATCATCGAGGCGTTGGATAGGAATGGCATCAAATATGAGATTTCGGGTCGTATCAAGAGTGTATATTCCATCTGGAATAAGATGATACGCAAACAAATCCCATTCTCTGAGATTTACGACCTGTTTGCCATCCGCATTGTGTTCCAACCGCTGGAGTTCCCATCGGAGAAGACCCAGTGCTGGCAGATATATTCATCAATTACCGATATCTATACCCCCAAGCCCGACCGTTTGCGTGATTGGATAAGCATGCCCAAGGCCAATGGCTACGAGGCATTGCACTCTACGGTGATGGGTCCCGATGGTATATGGGTCGAGGTGCAGATACGCACCCAGCGCATGGAAGATATTGCCGAGCGAGGCTTTGCCGCGCATTGGAAGTATAAGCATGCCACCATTTCGCATGACGAGGACGAGTTCGATAAGTGGCTCAAGATGATTCGTACGGCGCTGGATAGTCCGACCGAGAGTGCTGTTGATTTTCTGGACAACTTCAAGCTCTCGCTATACACCTCTGAAATTACGGTCTTCACGCCTAAGGGCGAGGCTCGCAAGCTACCCTATGGTGCTACGGCTATCGACTTTGCCTACGAGATTCACAATAAGATAGGCAACACGGCTATTGGTGCGAAGATAAATCACAAGATAATGCCTATGACCACTGTGTTGAATAGTGGCGACCAGGTGGAGATTATCACAGCCGAGTCGGCAAAGCCTAAGACCGAATGGTTAGACCAGGCTCTCACGGCCAAGGCCAAGAAGGCTATAAAGAGCTTTATCAAGCGTGAGCAGGAGCACAACTATCAACGCGGCATGCAGATGCTCGAGGAGCAGTTGGCAAAGCTCAATATCACGCCCAATAACCGAGTCATACGCAAGCTCATCACAGCTTACGAGAGTAATAATAAGGAGGAACTCTACACCAAGATAGGTGCAGGTATAGTGTCGCTTGATAATCTGGAGAAGGTGGTTAAGACCAACTCTCAGAACAAGATACTCAAGTTCTGGAAGCTCTTCATTAAGGATGATGACGATGAAGGTGATGATGCCAATGACGACAAGAACGACAAGTCGTCGGTTGAAGGGGCAAATCTCGTTGTGGCAGAGTGTTGTCATCCGTTGCCGGGCGACAGCGTTGTGGGCTTCAAGGATCCGCTTACACACCAGATTATAGTCCACAAGGCTACGTGTGACGAGCTCAACCGCTTGGCATCGCAACATGGCGAGTGTATCGTCAAGGATGCTATTCAGTGGTCGCAGTTCAAAACTCAGTCTTCGTTGGTTACAATCGAGATTGTGGGTATCGATCGCATGGGTGTTTTGGTCGATTTGGCAAATGTCGTCACCAACGATTTTAGTATTAATATGCGTCAGGTGAACATCCAATCTCACGACGGCATATTCGAGGGTAAGTTAAGCCTGTATGTTCGCGATATCGAGAGCCTAAATGCCTTGCAGGAGCGCCTAAGACGTATTAAGGGCATGGATAGTGTTAAACGTGTTATTAATTAAGAGCTATGGGAAGCATGTGGATATTTCTCCTATGTGTGGGTGTGGCCGCAATCATGAAGGGTAAGAGTATTCTTTCTGAAGATAAGTCAGTCCCTCAGTCACCACCTACCGATTCAGAGCGAGAGGAGATAGAACGCCGTATAAGGGAGATAATGGGAATGCCCGAGGTTCAGAAGAGGGTAGTATCTCCTGTTGAGTCGCCAATACGTCAGGCTCAGCCTACGACATCCACAGTGCAGCCATCTCGCACTATGAGTTCTGTGTATCAGAGGTCGCAATCACCCAAGCCCTCAGTGTCAAGTAGGAAGCAAACAGCCAAAGTTGCAAATCTTGAGAATAGTCCAAAGACAGTCCATTCTTCATCACAGCAAACCATTGCAGCCTCATCTCCGGTTGAAACTGTGATGGACGATTTTTCGTTGGAGAAGGCGGTGATTTATGCCGAGATATTGCAACCAAAGTTTAAAGAGTATTAGACCTAAATCAAACATTTTATGGCAACAATATTTTCAAAGATTATTGCTGGAGAGATACCCAGTTATAAGGTGGCAGAGGATGAGAGCTATTATGCATTTTTAGACATTAATCCACTGGCCAAAGGACACACATTAGTAGTTCCCAAAGTAGAAGTTGACTACATCTTCGACCTCGATGACGAGACTCTTTCAGGCATGGTAAAATTCGCCAAGAGGGTAGCGCACAAAATCAAGGAGCAAATAGGATGTAAAAAGGTCGCAATGATAGTATTAGGATTGGAGGTTGCACATGCTCACATCCATTTAATTCCTATGAATGAGGAAAAAGATGTTGATTTTAAGCGTGAAAAGTTGAAATTAACGCCAGAAGAGTTTAAAGAAATAGCAGCACAAATAGCACTATAAACACACTGTTTACAACTTTGTAACACGTTGATAAGTAGGAGGGTAGCGAGTATTCGTTACCCTCTTGTCATTCTAATATTTAACATAATCTAAGAGTTTAATATTGTTTCAACAGTCAAAATTTGCAGTAGGGTGTAGGCTATGTTAAAAATGTAATATTTTTCAATGCCTTTACAAATGTAATTACAAATGTAAAAGCATCACATTTGTAAATCAATGGCATATTTAACAAATGTAATTTAATACAGTTGTTAATTCTTTGTTATATTTCACTTATGTAAAATGCGACAATAGGGTAGCCACATCCTCTTTTTAACCCTATTTCATCGCAGTTAAATTACTAAATTCTCGCATATTATATATCAAATAATCAGCAAGTTAGCTAATGTTATTTGAAGTAAATACTCCTACGTATTGTCACATATTGCACATTCTGGGTAAAACCTTTAATTATATATACTTTATAGCTTGTAAGTGTTGTAAAATCAGCGATATAATGTGTTTTATGTAATGTAATAGAATATATTATATCAACACTCTTATTTTACCATAATATGTGGTTTTACAAATGTGAATCTTATTAACACCTATTTTGTTATCACATTTGTGTAAAATATTTGTTTACAAAAGAGAAAAGTTTTATATTTGTGAAAAATTGTGAAAATGCGCGAAAAATTGCTAAAACTGATGGAAAATGAGAAGCTCACAGCAAGTCGTTTGGCTGAGCTTCTTGGAATACGCTCTTCTGGAATATCTCATATTTTGTCGGAGCGTAATAAACCGAGCTATGATTTCTTGCAAAAAATATTGCGTAGATTTCCTCATATTAATCCTGATTGGTTGTTGCTTGATAGTGATCAGATGTATCGCACAGGCAATACGCCAGCGGCGTCGGTTGCAGCTACAGCAAATACACCAAATTTGGATGCGGATGGAGAGCTTGGCTTTGGTGACGAAAATTTCCCATTTAAGACAGATTTAGTTTCCACACCTGCGCACTCATCTTCTGTCAATTATGAGGCTGTTCCTGGCCCTGATAATGGATTAATTCAGCGTGCAGCGTCTCGTCGAGGTATCAAGCGTATTATTGTTTTATATGACGATCTCACCTTCGAGAGCTACGATGCAAAATAGTCTGTATTGAGGTTTTGATACATCTGCTATTGTGCTATAATTATAAATCGCATCCAGCCGGGTGTTTATTCAGCGCGCGTACTATTAGTCGTATAATATAAAGTATTACATTAGGTGGGTTGTAATTCCCACCTTTTGTATTTGCTACCCAAGTCAAACTCGGCTATTATTCCTTTATATAAGGTAAAATATAACTGATGTAATATTTACATTATGTTAAAAGATTACTAACTAATTATTAACTTGAGATTATTAAAGTGAAAAACATCACAAATATCCACATTGCAACCTTGAATAATATGCTGATTAATCTTTTTCTTAAAATGTTTTATCACAAAGCCCCATTAATCTCAATATAATATACCTAATATAATAATAAAACAGCCATCTATTTGTTAGGTGGCTGTTTTTGCTTTAATGAACGGAGTTTTTGCTGCTTTATCTCACTCTTATTCGCTGACCAATGCGGAGTGTTGAAGTCTTTTTAATTCCGTTCAGCTGGCATAGTTTTGTTACGGTTGTGTGGTTGTTTATGGCTATGCGTCCCAATGTATCTCCGCTCTTGACAATGTGGTACTTTATGGCTGCTGCCTCTGCTGCAATCTTCTTGTCCTCCTCGTCGCTCTGAACCTCCTCGTCAAAGTCTTGTGTAAAACGAGAATATGGGCTGAAATATGTACGTTTTAAGAGGAATGTTTCACGGCGCAGATTACCTGTTGTGAAGTCAATCAAACGCTCAGGGTCGAATGAATGACCTTTGTAGCGAATCTCATAATGAAGGTGTGAGCCTGTGCTTCGGCCAGTGTTTCCACCCTTTCCGATCACCTGACCTGCTGTCACCCAGTCGCCTGGTTTGACATTTATCTCCGACAGGTGCGCATAGAATGTTTCCAATCCGTTGTCGTGACGTATGATAATCAAATTGCCATATCCGCGAGCTATGTATGTTGTGTGGCGCACACGGCCATCAAATGTTGCATATATTGGATCTCCTGTTTCCAGGTCGATGTCCGTACCCTGGTGAATGCCTCGACGGCGTGGGCCATATTTCGATGTTACGCGTCCCTTGTATGGGTAATGGTAGCTCTTGAGCGTATCAACCAGGTCGATGACCATAGACATGGGCATATCCTTTAATTCTACGTTGTAGGCGTGAATTTTTGCTGTATTCCAATCTTGGGTGTATATGGTCTCGTCAAGTACGTCTATATTGCGGTTACGTACATATCTCCATGTGTTGTCGTTGTAGAGTACGATGCTCAAGCCTTCGCTTGATGAAGGTATAGTATCTACTACCAAAACGTCCTTGGCGTCAAATGCTACGCCTGAAGCCAGAGGTACACGCTTTACAATGACAGCATCCTTGGGTAGAGAATCCTTGTTGATAGTGTTGTTTATAGTCTTTATCTGTGCTGAGGCAACTCCTACCATCACTAATGCAATGCAGAGAGTCAGCGTTTGTTTTAAGTTCATTGGATTATATTTTTATTAGTTATTCTTGTTCTTTAATCATCTGTTCGGCACATTCCAATGCGTTGTAGAACTCTTCTCCAAAACGGCGGATAATGGGCTCTTTAAGTGCTTTGTAAACGGGTATTCCCAGTTTCTTTCCACACTCTACGGCATCGCGACATACGGCCCAGCGGTGGTAGTTTAGACCATAGGTGCCATTGCGGAACTGCTTTACGCGTATTGGATATAGGTGGCACGATATGGGCTTTAGAAATGAGCATTTACCCTCACGGAAAGCACGCTCTATGGCACAGAATGTAATTCCATTCTCTTCGAATGCATAAGCGCAGGCTGCATTTTCTACCAAGGGAGTTGTGTAGTCACCCTCCTCATCAACCACCATAAAACCCTGCTTTAGTACGGCTTCGCGGCCCTGTTCGGTCATGTAGGGTGAATAGTTCTCATACTCCTCCTCCAGTAAATCTACCTCCTCTATTTCAAGCGGAGCTCCAGCATCACCCTCAACACAGCAAATACCTTTACACTTACCCAAATCACAGGCAAAGCATTCGCGCAGTAAGTCGGCGCTTACTATTTTATCATCAATCTCAATCATCTTAATTATGGATTATATATATCCTTATATCTATACTCTAAAATCTCCTCTACCATTTCGCGGAACTGTCGAGCCTCCGTCAGCTCAGGCTTCAACTTCTCGGCCTTTTTGAAGTCGTTAATAGCACTACCCCACTCATTCTGGCGGTAATAACACTTTCCTCGTTCGACATATAATTCCGCTTGCTCCTCATTTGCTAAAGCAGCTGTTAAGGTTGTTATCTTACGCGATAATGTCCACAGGCCTTGCTGTTTGATGTATTGCAACACCTCGGCATCGAGCATCCCTCTCACGTCATCCCCTCGCTCTAATCTGTCGCGAATTTCGGTTGATGAGTATGGGCACTGCGGAGCATCCTTCAGGAAATGTGTACGCTCGGTTTTGAACTCCATCTCCACCCCAGGTCGTGGATATACATAGATATCATATCCAGCAATAATCTTCTCGGGTTCGCGCCATAATGGCAGTTGGTTGATAAGATCCGAGCCCATTAATATTGAAAACTCCATCTGCTCGCCAAAATTCTCCGATAGGTATTGCAGTGTATTGACTGTATATGATGGCTTTTCCAATAAAAACTCAATCACAGAAGGCTTTATCTGTTCGGGGAAGCGGCTGTTTTTGCACGCTGTCTCCACCATCGAGTAACGATCCATTTCGCCCACTAATTCCCAGTTTTGTTTGAATGGGTTTTGGGGCGATATTATCATTGCCACTTCATCGCATAAGCCCTGCTCAACAGCATACTCAGCCAAGGCTATGTGGCCATTGTGCACGGGATTGAACGACCCGAAAAAGAGCATCATTCTGCGTTTTGTCATCGCTATTGTGCCAGGAATGAATTAATAATCAGCTTGGTGTTCTCTACGGCTGTGGCAAGATTGTCGTTTACCACGATGTGGTCAAACTCAGGAGCTTTCGACAACTCGAACTCGGCCTTTGCTATGCGCTTTTCGATAGTCTCCATGGTGTCAGTACCTCGGCCAATCAATCGCTCTCGCAGAGCTTCAATAGAAGGTGCCTGAATGAATATTGAGCATGCATTCTCGCCGAAAATGCGTTTGAGGTTGATGCCACCCATAACATCTACATCGAAAATGATGACATTGCCTTTTGACCATATGCGCTGCATCTCGCTCTTTAGCGTACCATAGCATGTTCCGTTATATACCTCCTCCCACTCTACAAAGGCGTCTTCCGATATCTTTTGGCGGAACTCATCCTGCGAGAGGAAAAAGTAATCTACCCCATTCTGCTCTTGACCTCGTGGCGCACGCGACGTTGCCGAGATTGAAAACTCGAATTGTGGAAATATCTTGAGCAGCTCTTTTACTATTGTAGTCTTGCCCGACCCGCTTGGGGCTGAAAATATAATCAGTTTACCTTGTACCTCCATAACTCTACAAAATATTTAATACTTGTTCCTTGATTTTTTCCAGTTCGTCCTTCATTTTTACTACGAGAATTTGCATGTTGGCTTCATTGGATTTAGAGCCAAGGGTGTTGATTTCGCGACCCATTTCCTGAGCGATGAATCCAAGTTTTCGACCTGGAGCCTCTTCTTGGGCAGCAACTTCACGGAAATAGTTGCAGTGGTTCGACAAACGGACTTTCTCCTCGGTTATGTCAAGTTTCTCGATGTAGAATATCATCTCCTGTTCCAGACGGTTGGAGTCAATATCAACTTTAAGCTGAGCAAGGTTTTCGCGAATGCGGTTTTTGATTGTTTCGGCACGTGTAGCCTCGTATGGCTCCACTTGGCGTTTGTACTCTTCAATCAAATCTACGCGGCGCAAAAGGTCGGTTATGAGAGTTACACCTTCCTGCTCGCGGAATGAATTGAACTGCTTGAGAGCCAACTCTAAAGCCTCCATAAGAGCCGAGCTCTCTTGGTCGGTGAGGTTCTCGGTCTGAGCAGATACCACATCGGGCATACGCAATACGGCTGGCACGATGGCGTCATAATCGGCATTCACACCCGAGAATGTTAAAGCCTCATCAACTTGGCGCATGTATTCACGGAAGATATCTTTGTTTACAGTGGCTGATGTGCTTACCATTGTATTTTCAACAGTTATACTAATGTCGGCCTTGCCTCGTTGGATGGTCGCTGCGGCTACACTACGCATGTCAAACTCCTTTTGGCGATAGATAGCGGGCATGCGAACCGATAGGTCTAATTGCTTGGAGTTTAATGAGCGTACTTCTACTGTGATTTTCTTGTTTGGCAACGTTACTTCGCCCTTGCCAAAGCCTGTCATTGATCTTATCATAGTGTTACTCTTTTATTGCAGTGCTGTTTTTATCCAAATTGAAATTTATCTAAAGATAAAATCTTTGGCTAAATCTTTGCAAAGGTAATATTTTTGGGGATGTTATACAAATTTTTGTCAATGTGTTGTGTGGATAAAATCATGGTGTAAAAAGGAAATTGGTGAGCTATTAAAAACTTTTTAAGCTAATGCGATGTTAGAATGTGATTTTTTTGAAAATTTTTAATTTTTACATCAAACATGTGAATTTCTATCATCATGTTCTTAAAAAATATAAATAAATATAAGAATTGAAGTTTTTTGCCCCAAAAGGCTATAAATCCATTCTCTTTTGTCAATTAAATATTTTGAATATTCATAAATTTTTCTTTATTTTGTTGTATAAATATCTCGCTGAGGGATGTGTAATTGAGGACTAACTAATAAATTTCTATACCTATGAAAAAACATAATTTCAATGCTGGACCATCAATTCTTCCAGCTGCTGCTTTAGAAGCTGCCGCAAAGGCTATTATTGATTTTAATGGCACAGGTCTTTCATTGCTCTCTATTTCCCATCGTACGCCCGATTTCGAGGCTGTGCTTGCTGAGGCTCAGAGCCTATTTAGGGAGTTGTTGAATATTCCAGATAACTATAAAATCTATTTTGTAGGTGGTGGTGCCAGCACGCAGTTCTTCCATATCCCAGCTAATTTTTTGGGTAAGAAAGCTGGTTATGTGAATACAGGTGTATGGACTAAGAAGGCTATCAAGGAGGCTAAATTCTACGGCGAGGTTGAGGTTGTCGCTACGTCGGAGGATAAGAATTTCTCATACATTCCAAAGGGTTATGCTATACCCGAGGATTTGGACTATTTCTACATCTGCTCAAACAATACAATCTATGGTACGGCTTATAAGGAGGATTTGGACTCTCCTGTTCCAATGATTGCTGATATGAGTTCTGATATTTTGAGTCGTCCTGTTGATGTGAGCAAGTACGCTATGATTTACGGAGGTGCGCAGAAGAACTTGGCACCAGCAGGTGTTACGTTTGTGATTATTCGTGACGATATGCTTCAGAAGGTTGTACGTCCATTGCCAACTATGATGAATGTTAATACTCATGTCGAGAATGACTCTATGTTCAACACGCCTCCTGTGTTCCCAATCTTTGTCTTGCGCGAGACTTTGAAGTGGATGAAGGCCGAGGGTGGTTTGGCAGAGATTCACCGTCGTAATGTTGAGAAGGCTACCCTACTTTATAACGAGATTGATCGCAACTCTCTCTTCAAGGGTACGGCTGCTGTTGAGGACCGTTCATTGATGAATATCTGCTTCGTTATGAGCGAAGGACATGAGGACTTGGCTGCCGAGTTCATGGAGTTTGCTAAGTCGCGCGGTATGGTTGGCATCAAGGGTCACCGTTTGGTTGGTGGTTTCCGTGCTTCATGTTACAATGCTTGTCCAAAGGAGAGTGTTGAGGCTTTGGTTGCCTGTATGCAGGAGTTCGAGCAGATGCATAAATAATATAATTATGGGTTACTTATCGTCTTCCTACTAGTCGCATCCATTTTAGTGAACATCTCCTGATGTGGAGTGATAGTGAGGTTGAGGATTTGATTGAAAATAAAAAAGTGATGAAGATTCTTATTGCAACACAAAAACCCTTTGCGGCAAAGGCTGTCGAGGGTATGAAAGAGATAATCGCCGAGGCTGGATGCGAAGTCGTTATGCTGGAGCGATATGAGAATCAGCAGGATTTAATTGCCGCCGTAGCCGATGTTGAGGGCCTTATCGTGCGTAGCGATAAAGTTACGGCAGAGGTCATTGCCGCGGCTCCCAAACTAAAGGTTGTAGTACGTGCTGGTGCGGGTTACGACAATGTTGATTTGGATGCTGCAACGGCTCGCAATATAGTTGTGATGAATACGCCTGGTCAGAATGCCAATGCTGTTGCCGAACTCACTATCGCCATGATTGTCTTTATGGCGCGTAACGGCTTTAAGCCTGGTACGGGTATGGAGGTTCGCGGCAAGCGTTTGGGTATTGTCGCTTATGGTGCTATTGGTCGTATCGTGGCCGATGTGGCCGATGGTTTTGGTATGTATGTGCATGTCTATTCTCGCCCATATCCTAATAAGATTCGTCTGTATGCTAAGCACTTGCGTCGTGACGATACGTTGGAAAAACTATTCTCTGAGAGCAATTTTGTGTCGTTGCATATGCCTGCCACACCCGATACCAAGGGAATGATTGGCTACGACCTTATCAAGCTTATGCCTAAGGGGGGAGTGCTGGTTAATACAGCCCGTAAGGAACTTATTGACGAGGAGGGTTTGATGCGTGCTTTAGAGGAGCGAGCAGATTTGAAATATATTACAGATATTGCACCTTCAAATATCGAACAGTTGCAGCAGAAGTTTGGCGACAGGGTCTTTGCAACGCCTAAGAAGATGGGAGCCGAGACTGCCGAAGCTAATATGAATGCTGGTTTGGCTGCGGCACGCCAGGCTGTGGGATATTTGTGTCATGGAGAAAATGAGTTTCAAGTAAATAAATAGTTATGGTAAAGATAAAACCATTTAGAGGCATACGTCCACCTCAAGAGTATGCTTCTGAGGTAGCATCACGACCTTACGATGTGCTAAATTCAGTTGAGGCTAAGACGGAAGCTACCGAGCGTTCGTTATTGCATATTATCAAGCCTGAGATAGACTTCGACCCAATCGCTGATGAACATTCTGAGGCTGTTTATCAAAAAGCGGTAGAAAATTTCCGATTGTGGAAGCAGCGAGGATGGCTTCAGCAGGATAGCGATGAGCACTATTATATCTATGCTCAGACAATGAATGGACGCACTCAGTATGGTATTGCTATGTGTTGCCATTTCGAGGACTATCTGTCGGGAGCTATTAAAAAACATGAGCTCACCCGAGTGGATAAGGAGGAAGATCGTATGATTCATGTCCGCAATCAGAAAGCAAATATCGAACCCGTATTCTTCGCCTATCCCGATGATGAGCAGATTAACGCTATCGTCGAGCAGGTGGTAAAGAGTAATGAGCCCGATTATGATTTTACTGCGGCCGATGGTTTTGGTCATCATTTCTGGGTTGTGCGTGATGCTGCAACAAACAATCGTATCACTGAGCTATTTGCTGAGATACCTGCGTTGTATGTGGCCGATGGTCATCATCGCACGGCTGCTGCTGCACGTGTGGGCCAGGAGTGTATGCACAATAACCCCTCGCATCAAGGTGATGAGGAGTATTGCTACTTCTTGGCAGTTACATTCCCAGCATCGCAGCTTAAGATTATCGACTATAATCGTGTAGTACGCGATTTGAATGGATTGACCGAAGGGGAATTACTTGAAGCTCTCAATGAGTCGTTTGAGGTTGAAAAGATAGGTCAGCAAGTATATACTCCTGTTGCGTTGCATAACTTTGCGATGTATCTTGGTGGTGAGTGGTATAGCCTTACTGCAAAAGCGGGTATGTATGATGATAATGACCCTATCGGAGTTTTAGATGTAACCATTCTGTCTAATCTTGTGTTAGATAAAATTTTGGGTATTACTGATTTGCGAACCTCAAAACGTATTGATTTTGTGGGTGGTATTCGTGGCTTGGGTGAGTTGCAACAGAGGGTTGATAGTGGCGAGATGAAGGTTGCTTTTGCATTGTATCCTGTTTCAATGCAGCAGTTAATTGATATTGCCGATACGGGTAATATTATGCCTCCTAAGACAACATGGTTTGAGCCTAAATTGCGTTCAGGTGTGGTGATTCACTCGTTTGAATAAGTGTTTGATAACAAGAAAGTATAGGGCTGCTAATTTTGTTGGCAGTCCTTGTTTTTTTTGTTGAAATTTTATATATTTGTAAGGAGTGAAATTAAAACAAGTGAGATATGGCAAAGGTTAAAGGAGTGATAGTTGTTGATAAGGAGCGCTGCAAGGGTTGTGGCGTCTGCATCTCGGCGTGTCCATGCAATGTGCTGGAATTTTCGCCAGAAGTGAATGGTAAGGGTTATAATTTCATCACTATGGCGCAGCCTGATGCTTGTACTGGATGTGCTTCGTGTGGTTTAATATGCCCCGATAGTTGTATTGTTGTTTATCGTCAAAAATTTGAGTAACTATGGCAGAGAAAGAGGTGAAATTAATGAAGGGAAACGAGGTTATCGCTCATGCTGCCGTACGTTGCGGTTGTGACGGTTATTTTGGCTATCCCATCACTCCCCAGTCGGAGGTTATGGAGACACTGATGGAACTCAAACCCTGGGAGAGTACAGGTATGGTAGTATTGCAGGCCGAGTCGGAGGTTTCGTCTATCAATATGGTCTATGGCGGTGCTGCTACGGGCAAGAAGGTTATGACCTCGTCGTCGAGTCCGGGTGTTAGCCTTATGAGCGAGGGCTTGAGTTATTTGGCGGCTTGTGAGTTGCCTTGTTTGGTCGTGAACTGCCAGCGTGGAGGTCCAGGCTTGGGTACTATCCAACCATCGCAGGGTGATTACTTTCAGGCTTGCAAGGGAGGTGGTCACGGCGATTTTCATCTGTTGGTGCTGGCTCCGGCATCGGTGCAGGAGATGTATGACTTTGTAGGTCTTGGTTTTGATTTAGCCTTCAAGTATCGTATTCCTGCTTTGTTGCTGGCTGATGGTGCTATTGGTCAGATGATGGAGAAGGTGGTGTTCTCGCCACAGCTGCCACGTCGCAGCGACGAGCAGATTGCCCAGGAGTGTGGTTCGTGGGCAGCTTGTGGTAAAGGCTCTCGCAAGGAGCGTAATGTTGCCACGTCGCTCTTCCTTCAGCCCGATGAGCTGGAGGTGCTGAACGACCGCTTGCAGGCGAAGTATCGTGAGATTGAAGCTAACGAGGTGCGTTACGAGGAGTTTATGTGTGACGATGCGGAGTATATTCTGGTAGCCTTTGGCTCGTCTGCTCGTATCTGTTCGGCTACGGTTGAGATGGCGCGTGAGCAGGGCATCAAGCTCGGTTTGTTGCGTCCTATAACCCTCTACCCATTCCCTTATGAGCCACTCAAGCAGATGGCAGAGCGTGGCGTGAAGGGCTTTATGTCGGTAGAGCTTAATGCAGGTCAGATGGTCGAGGATGTTCGCCTGGCTATCGAGGGCAAGGCTCCTGTTACTCACTATGGTCGCACAGGTGGTGTGATTTTTAATCCAGAGTCGGTGTTGGAGGCTCTGAAAACAAACCTCTTAAAATAGATTGTTATGGCTGAAGTAGAGATAAAAGTTGAGAATTTGGTATATGCCAAACCTCGTTTGATTACCGACACGGTGATGCACTATTGTCCTGGTTGTAGTCACGGTACGGTACATAAGCTCATTGCCGAGGTTATCGACGAAATGGGCTTGGAGGGTAAGACTATCGCTGTGTCGCCCGTAGGATGTTCGGTCTTTGCATATAACTATATCGATGTCGATTGGATTGAGGCGGCTCATGGTCGTGCGTGTGCTGTGGCTACGGCAGCCAAGCGTCTGCATCCGAATAGTTTGGTTTTCACCTATCAGGGCGATGGTGATTTGGCAGCTATTGGTACTGCTGAGACTATCCACGCTGCGGCAAGAGGTGAAAATATCGTCACAATCTTCATCAATAACGCCATCTATGGTATGACAGGTGGTCAGATGTCGCCCACTACCCTATTGGGAATGAAAACTGCCACAACGCCCTATGGTCGAGATGCGGCACTGAATGGATTTCCATATAAGGTGTCGGATATGATAGCACATCTGGATGGTGCTACCTACATCACACGTCAGAGTGTCCACACCCCTGCCAATGTGCGTAAGTGCAAGAAGGCTATCCGCAAGGCGTTCGAGAACTCATTGGCCGGCAATGGCTACTCGATGGTTGAGGTTGTGGCTACCTGCAACAGTGGCTGGAAGATGACTCCTGTGGAGGCAAACAAGTGGATGGAGGAGAATCTTCTGCCTGCCTATCCGCTGGGAGATATTAAGTGTTCAACCCTACCAAAATAGTTAAGATTATGAAAGAGACAATTATTATTGCAGGCTTTGGCGGTCAGGGTGTGCTGTCGATGGGTAAGATTTTGGCGTATTCGGGCGTGATGCAGGACTTGGAGGTAACGTGGATGCCTTCGTATGGACCCGAGATGCGAGGCGGTACGGCAAATGTTACGGTTATCATCTCCGATAAGCGTATCTCGTCACCCGTTGCCGATAGCTACGATACTGCGATTATCCTCAATCAGCAGTCGATGGATAAGTTCGAGAGTAAGGTTAAGCCTGGAGGCATACTTATATATGATACAAACGGTATCATCACCCCTCCTACCCGCACCGATATTGAAATCTACTCGATTGACGCAGCTACGGAGTGTGCTCGCTTGGGTCAGGCGAAGATGTTTAACACGATGATTTTGGGTGGTTATCTCAAGATTAAGCCTGTGGTTGAGATGGAGTATGTTATGCAGGGCTTGAAGAAGTCGCTCCCCGAGCGTGCCTGGAAGTTCCTGCCACAAAACGAGGCTGCCATCCAGCATGGAGCTGAGATAATCAAGAAGGTGAGATAGTTAGCCTTCGCCGAATATTATGCAAGTGCCTGACCTTAAATGGTTGGGCATTTTTTGTTGATTTTAACAAACTTTAACAAAACTTAACATTTCTAACAAACAATGTGGGCGCAGAATTTGTATTTTTGTCGTGATATTTTAATGGAAAAAGAACACCGAGCCTTAATCCGAAGGCTCATAAATTGGATGAAAAATGAAAACAAGAATGACAATTGCATTGGTTGCGCACGATAATATGAAGCGTGACCTTGCCGAGTGGGTAGCCTGGAATTGGGAGAGCCTGCTCTCGCATCGTTTGGTATGCACAGGAACAACAGGTCGCATCGTTGCCGAGACCTTGATGGCACGCCGCAGTAAGGAGGCGGCAAATGCACGATTTGATATTACAATGCTTAAGTCGGGACCTCTGGGTGGTGACCAGCAGCTGGGTGCGATGATTGCAGGTGGCGAGATTGATATGCTCATCTTCTTTTGGGACCCTATGTCGGCACAGCCCCACGATGTGGATGTAAAGGCGTTGTTGCGTTTGGCTACGCTCTATAATGTCCCAACGGCGATAAATCGCTCATCAGCTGACTTTCTGATATCGTCACCTCTGATGGCTCACGACGAGTATAGTCCCGTGTTGAAGGATTATACATCGTATATCGAGCGTAGTCTGAAGTAGTATAGAAGATAAAGTAAAAGCGGCTTTTAAGCCGCTTTTGCTATCTAAATGAGTAGCTCTCAATATCTCTAAATCCGAGTAATAAATCGTGATTTGACATTCTTCGTTTGCCGGCGAGCTGCATTGAGTGGATGTGGATAATGCCATCGGCGCAGCTAACAGAAATGCTCTCCTTGCCGTCGCTGAAAATCTTGCCCGCCTCAAAAGAGTGCTGCTTTGGCTCAAATTTAACCTCGAAAATCTTTGCCGAGCCACGCTCTTCGCCCTCTACGAACATTGGTGACCACGCTGCAGGATATGGCGACAGACCACGCACGAAGTTCACGATGCGCTCACCCTCCCACGTCCAGTCAATACGGCAATCATCCTTGAAAATCTTTGGCGCAGGCTTCAGCGTTGCCTCGTCGATATGCATCTGCTCGATGGCGGTAAAGTCGCCCGAAGCAATCTTCTCGACGGTATCCACCACCAAATCACAACCCTTTGTCATCAGCTTGTCGTACATTGTGCCGATGTTGTCCTCCGCGAGGATTGGCTCTGTGTGCTGTGCGATGATTGCACCCTTGTCAATCTCGTGATTTAGCAGGAATGTTGTTATGCCTGTCTCCTTCTCGCCGTTGATAATAGCCCAGTTTATAGGTGCTGCACCTCGATACTGTGGCAGGAGCGATGCGTGGAGGTTGAATGTGCCGTATTTAGGCATTGCCCAGATAATCTCTGGCAACATGCGGAACGCAATGACGATGCCCAGGTCGGGCTTCAACTCCTGCATAGCCTCCACAAATTCGGGGTCACGCAACTTTTCGGGTTGCAGAATAGGTAAACCAAGCTCACGTGCCGCCACCTTTACGTCGCTCTCGTGTAGCTTCTGTCCTCTGCCGGCGGGTTTGTCGGGTGTGGTTACTACGGCTACAATGTTATACCCCTGCTCTACCAATCGCTTCAGCGATGCTACGGCAAATTCGGGCGTACCCATAAATACTATGCGGAGATCTTTTCCTGTCATCGTTGTGTTGCTTTGTTTAAT
>JAGBTO010000020.1 GCA_017631285.1 Alistipes sp. | reverse complement strand
GCATTCGACCACGACTGCCGCGAGGGTATCTGCGGTATGTGCTCATTGCACATCAACGGTCACGCACACGGTCCATCACAGGCAGTTACAACTTGCCAGATGTATATGCGTAAGTTCAAGGATGGCTCTACAATCACTATCGAGCCTTGGCGTTCAGCTGCATTCCCAGTAATCAAGGACTTGGTTGTAAACCGTGGTGCTTACGACGAGATTCTTCAGGCTGGAGGTTACGTATCGGTTCGTACAAACTCTGTACCTGATGGTAACGCTATTCCTATTCCAAAGGCTGATGCTGACGAGTCAATGGACGCAGCAGCTTGCGTAGGTTGCGGTGCTTGTGCTGCAACATGTAAGAACGGCTCTGCAATGTTGTTCGTTGCCGCACGTGTATCATCACTTGCAAAGCTTCCACAGGGTCGCGTTGAGGGTGCACGTCGTGCAAAGGCTATGGTTGCAAAGATGGATGAGCTCGGCTTCGGTAACTGTACTAACACAGGTGCTTGCCAGGCACAGTGTCCAAAGCAGATTTCAATCGCTCACATCGCACGTTTGAACCGTGAGTTCTTGGCTGCAAAACTTCAGGACTAAAGGATTATATCCTTATTTATAAAGAGAGTCTGCCGAGTAAATTTGCTCGGCAGACTTTTTTGTTTACATTTTTATCTCTATCTTTGAGGTGAAAACCTTAAAAATTGTTTGTTTATGAGAAAGATTATCTTGCTGGCTACCCTACTCTGTTCTATGGCGGTAGCTGTCTGCAGTGCCGAAGGAACAACCTACAAGCCCACCCCACAACCCGACAATAAAGCATACACAATCGACGATGTATGGGCTGCCTATGAGGGTTTTAATAATGTATTCCTCGATAAGAAGAAGTACATCTACAAGCACGATAATACCTTCGCCCAAGCAAAGGATCGCTTCAATGGCGCTGCAGCTATATGGTGCCAGCCAATGTATTGGAATATGGCAATGGATGCATGCCGTCTAGCCGAGAAACTCGGAGATAAAGAGCGCGCAGCGAAGTACCACCAACTTGTAAAGAAAATTTACAACGGTAACCGCAAGCACTACACCGGCTTCAACTTTCACGACAACAACGAAAACACAGGCTGGTTTATCTACGACGACATTATGTGGTGGACAATATCGCTAGCTCGTGGTTATGAGTTCTTTGGCGACGAGGAGTATCTGCGCTACTCGGAGGAGAGCTTCAGCCGTGTGTGGTATGGCTCTGATATCGTGGGCGATAACGGCTCTTACGACGAAAACAAAGGCGGTATGTTTTGGCGCTGGTACCCAATCCAAAACCCAAAGCCAAACGAGTCATCACACGGTAAAATGGCGTGCATCAACTTCCCAACCGTTTGTGCCGCTATGATTCTGCATAACAATGTGCCTGCCGACCGCAAAGAGCCAACTGAAGACAAACCTCTCTACCAAACCAAAGAAGGCTACTTGAAGATGGCGAAGGAGATTTATGCCTGGGGCGAGAAGAACCTCTTTGACCCACGCACAGGTCGTATCGCCGACAGCCGCCACGGCGAGGGTCGCCCCGACTGGAAGGCACACATCTACAATCAGGCAACATTTATCGGCTCATCTGCTATGCTTTACCTTAAGACGGGCGACAAGCACTACCTCGACAATGCTGTGAAGGCTGCCGACTACAGTTGCGGCGCAATGTCGGCGAGGTATGGTCTGCTGCCATTCGAGGCAGGTATCGAGCAGGGTATCTACACCGCCATCTTTGCACAGTATATGGCTATTTTGGTCTATGACTGCGGTCAAACACAGTATCTGCCATTCCTTGAGAAAAACATCATCTCAGGCTGGGCAAACCGCGACAAGAGCCGCAATATCATCGACGGCGAGTATCACAAGCGCACTGCTCCATATGAGAATGTAGATTCTTACGAGGCTTCGGGCATTCCTGCATTGATGCTGTTGTTCCCGCCACAGGAGTAAAGATTTACAATCTACAAACTATTAGGGCGTCTAACGAGAGTTAAACGCCCTAATTATTTTCTGTTGCTATTTCCCTCGGAGTTGTATAAAAAGAGGAATTTTTAGGAAGACGAAGCTCTATAAACCGCAGTTTACTGGGGCGTAAATGAGGATTTAAAGAGCGAGTCTGACACCAAAATTACCTTTTTAGGCAGCTTCGCTCTACAAAGCGAAGCTGAATGTTGCACCCCATCGACAAGGCTTGCCAACATTCATAAAGCTACTACCCATTGACATAAAGTAGAAGGTATAGTAGTCGGTGTTGGCTAAGTTGCGACCCCACAACGAGAGCGTGTAATCGCCCTTGCGAAGTTCCACCGATGCATTCAGGAGCGAGTAGAAATTCTGATGCAGAGTATTTGCCTCATTCCAGTAAATCTTGCCTGCACCCTGCCATGAGGCGTTGAGTGTAATGTCATCCAACACAGCGCAGTTCAACGGAATACGATATGAAACAGCTGCCGACGAGGTATTCTGTGGCGCATAAGGCAGATAATTTCCCGAATAGTCGTTATTGCCATCGTTAAACTCCTCAAACTTTGCCTGGGTATATCCATAATTAGCCGAAAGCATAAGATTGTCTGTCACCTCCCATGTAGCAGATAGCTCCACACCACGACTGCGCGACTTACCTGCATTTGACATCATTCGACCTGTGGTCTGGCCCTCGGGAAAGACTGTAAGTTGCTGGTCGCGGCACTCAATCCAGAAGGCTGCGAAGTCCACATTTACACGCCCTTGAGCAAAGCGCAAGTGACCTCCCACCTCGTAGTTCCAGCTATACTCTGGGTCGTAGGTCGTAACCGATGCCTCGTCGTAAGAGGCTGTGCTGCCGCCTTGTGACGGATTAGTGTTAGGCTGTTGGCTCGTAGGTCTGCCTCCGCCACCCATTGAACCCATTGCATCAGCCATAAGGGCTGTTTTAAGTTTGTTTTGCAAGATATCCGAGAAAATCTGGGTATTAAAACCTCCAGCCTTATAACCTCGTGTTGCTGTGGCATATAAATCACCTACACCCGTTGTGAAGTTAACTGCCACCTTGGGCAATAACTCCAAATAATCAAGCTTCTCCTCGCCCTTGAATGGCACCTCAACAGGTCGATTATTGATACTAATAGGAGGCATACTTGGTCCCATTGGTGGCATATTAAATGAATAATTCACAATTGTGAAATTGTCATAATTCATCTTCGAAGCCTCGTAATCCAAACGTAATCCGGCTGTGAAGCGCCAACGCTCACCAGCACGGAGTGATGATTCGTGATAGAGAGCCATACCATATGTAGGAATATCGAAATTGCTATCCAATACGAAAGGATCTATTGTCAAGAATTGCTTTATCATAGCAGGCATATTACCTAAAATAAGATCACTAATACCATCCTGCATAAATTTAACCGGAGCATTCATATCAGTAGTCTTATAGAAACCATACGCTCCCGTAATCCACTGCCAGCGACGCGATGAATCGTTGGTACGCAAAACAATATCCTCGGTTACGGCGTACTCCTTCTGCTCCTGCACAAGGGTAAAAATCGATGCTGGAGTAAGGTCGTTATCCATATGCATACGATCGTGCATAAATTGATACGAGGTTGTGGCTGTGAACTTATATTTCTCGCCCATATGCGAGAGTATCAAGCCATCGCTGAAATTATAACGCATATATGTGGAAGGATCGTTGTAGTTCACCTTGCCTACGCTCTGTGTTTGCTCATCGTATGGTGCATAGGCATATCCACCCTCATCGTTGTAGCCAAACGAAGCTACATTGTCCAACGACCAGCCTCGCCCCATCTGCCAGATGACACGCAGGCGTGCACCACCACTTTTACCCCAATCGACATCGCTGCCGTCGTAGGCATTATCCACAAAGCCATCGGTGCGGTTGGCATACGCACCAACCGAGTAGGCAAACTTATCACCCACCTTATCGTAAAAATTAAGCTTTGCACGCGCACTATTGCCCGAGCCATACTCCAACTCGCCGCGCACACCCTCGTAGTGAAGAGGCGAGAGAGTGTAGATATTCATCTGGCCACCCATAGTGTTACGACCATAAAGAGTACTCTGAGGTCCACGAAGCAACTCTACACGTGCAACGTCTGCAAATTCGAAATCGTAATTATTCTTATTCATGTATGACACCCCATCAACCATCATTCCCATAACAGGCTGGTCGATGCGCGCACCGAAGCCACGCACATATATCGACGAGGTCATGCGTGAGCCATAATCGGGCTGATAGAAATTAGGCATCAGAGCCGACAAATCCTTCACCGAACGCACCACCTCACGATTCATGAAATCGAGATTCACAACACTCGACGAAATAGGCTCCTTTGACAAACCAAAATGTTGCTTGGGAGCAGACGCAATAATGCTAACATCATCAACCACAACGTGACGTGTAGTGTCGGCAGGCTCAACAACTGCCATGGCCGTACCCGTAGCTATCAAAGCAAAAAATAGAGTAAAAATCTTTTTCATCCAGACTATTTTATATAAATCATTCAATGTCGCAAAAATAGTGATTATCGGCATGCGCAACAACTATCACTTTTGATAGTTTTACATTGTCATAATTTTTCATATCTTTGCCTTTAGTTATGGACTCAAAACCTAAAATAGTAATAATTCACTCCAATTCGTTGTGTTGCTTGGCTATGCGCACCATACTCACCGACATAGCCCCATTTATGGGGATGTTCGGCGAGGTTGATATTGCTACACACAATTCAATGGATGAATTTTTAAGCGAAGCTCCACAGCATGCGATAATGTATTTTGTGGAAGATCAGATGGTGCTGAGGAATATAGACTTCTTTACCACGCAAGCTCGACGATGTATCCTTCTTACCGACCAGGAACATCCTCAACTCGCTAATTTTAGGAAGGTTGATGTCCGACAGCCCGAGCGGGAGTTGTTGAAATGTTTTCTTACAATTCACAATTCAGCACACTCGGCGCATATAGGCACACAACAGCCCAAGAAAGAGGCAGAGATACTATCAGAACGCGAAAAAGAGGTATTGGCGTTAATTGTCAAGGGTTTTATCAACAAGGAAATTGCCGACAGACTCAACATATCGACACCAACGGTGATATTCCACCGTAAAAATATTATCGAGAAGATTGGGTCGAAATCAATTGGACGTCTTACAATATACGCTGTAATTAACGGCATTGTAGATTTAAAAGAGCTATAAGAAAATATCACAACTAAAACCAAAGAAAGATTATGAAGAAGATGATTTTTGCTTTATTGGTGTTGCTAACAATAGTAAGTTGCAGCAATAATACTCAACCATCTTGCTCCGACGAGTGCTGCAAGAAAGAGTGTAATACCGTGATTGAGACTATCATGACACGTCGTAGCATACGAAAATATACCGACCAAGCTGTGCCTCGAGAGTTGCTCGACAAAATAGCCGAGTGCGGCATCAATGCACCCAACGGAATGAACGCCCAGCAATGGGAGGTACGCATTGTGGATAACCCCGAGTGGCTGAAAAACATTACCGAGGCTCAACGTAAGGCTGCCGAAGGAACTCCTATGGCAAAACAATTCCAGGATCCTGCGATGAAAAACATTTTCCGCAATGCTCCCGCCGTAATCTTCATCGCACACAAACCAGGACATTGCACACAGGTTGATTGCGGTTTGATGGCAGGCAACATGGTTCTCTCGGCAAAGTCATTGGGTTTGGGTTCAATTGTAATGATGGGACCTTTGGGATTCTTCTCAACAGAGGCTGGTGAGCCATTCCTAAAGTCACTCGAACTGAGCGAAGGTTACAAACTCTTGCTGTGCGTGGGCATTGGTTATGCTGACGAAGAGCCAGCGGCTAGACCTCGCAACAAGGAAGTGATAAAATATGTTGAGTAATTATTAGAGGATTTTGGATAAAAAATTTTGAATTATCAACCAATAATAATATATTTGTAGTCGAATTAATTAACGGATTTAGATATGGGTTTCTTCTTTTATAAGCGATTTTACTTTTACCGCTCAAGCGGTCAGGATGTCGTGTGCTAAATGAAGATGCTTCATAGAGTATTATAACTATCCTGATCGTCCTCATGCGGTTAGGATTTTTTATTGAGATATATGCTAAAGGTTGCCATACAGGGTTATAAAGCCAGTTTCCATCACATCGCCGCCAATCAGTACTTTGGTTGCGACCGCATTGAGATTGTGCCATGTGACACCTTTCGTCAGGTTGCCTCAGTGGTAAAAAGAGGTGAAGCTGATATGGGTTTAATGGCAATTGAAAACTCTATCGCAGGATCAATCATACCCAACTATAGCATATTACAGGATGAGAACCTACAGGTAGCAGGTGAAGTTTATCTACCCATTAAACAGAACCTGATGGTATTGCCTGATGTTGAGTTGAAGGATATTCACGAAGTGGAATCACACTCTATGGCTCTGCTGCAATGTATTGAATACCTCGACCAACACCCCTGGAAGCTAATCGAGAGCGAAGATACAGCTTTGAGTGCACAACACATAGCAGAAAAAGGATTACGCCACACAGCCGCTATAGCCAGCGAACTTGCGGCCGAAATATATGGCCTAAAAATTATTGCTCCCGAAATCAATACCAACAAGAGTAACTACACTCGCTTCATGGTGTTGAAACGCTACGACCATAACATGGATGAGGGTGCTAATAAGGCATCGTTATACTTCAAAACCAACCATGAAGAGGGTTCGCTTCTGCGAGCACTCAGTTGCTTGGAGGGAATAAATCTATCGAAACTGCAGTCATACCCCATTCCTAGCGAACCATGGCACTATATGTTCCATATCGACTTAGAGTTCAAGTGTTTGGATGACTACATAAGCAACCTGGATAGATTGCAAGCAGTCACAGAAGAGATACATGTATATGGCGTATATCGCAACGGCAAATAATAAAGACAATTAACAAATATTAACACAACAAAAAGCAAAAACAACTATGGCAAAGGTAACAATCGCTCCTTCACACCGTATGGACAGCATTAAGGAGTACTACTTTTCAAAGAAGAACCGCGAGATTGCAGAGCTTCGCAAGGCAGGTCGCGACATCATTTCACTCGGCATCGGTAGCCCTGATATGCCACCAGCACAGGTTGTAATCGACCGCTTGGCTAAGGAGGCACAGCGTCCTGATGTACATGCTTATCAGCCTTACAACGGTAGCGAGCTTCTCCGTAAGGCTTATGCTGACTGGTACGAGAAGTGGTATAATGTAAAGCTCGACCCAAAGAGCGAGGTATTGCCACTGCTCGGCTCAAAGGAGGGTATCGTACACATCTGTATGGCATTCCTCGATGAGGGCGACAAGGTATTGGTTCCAAACCCAGGCTACCCTACTTACCGTGCGGCTGTGACATTGGCTGGTGGTGAGGTGTTGGAGTATCGCCTCAATGCCCAGAACGGCTTCTATCCTGACTTCGAGGAAATAGAGAAGGAAGACTTGAGCAAGGTTAAGTTGATGTTCGTAAACTACCCAAATATGCCAACTGGTACACACCCAACAGTTGAGTTGTTCGAGAAGTTGGTTGAGTTCGCTGGCAAGCACAACATTCTTTTGGTTCACGACAACCCATATAGTTTTGTGCGTAATAACCTCCAGCTTTCAATCCTCTCAATTCCTGGTGCTTGGGACGTTGCTATCGAGATGAATTCAACAAGTAAGGGTCACTCTATGGCCGGCTGGCGTGTAGGCGTTGTAGCAGGTCGTGCTGACATCTTGAGCGACATCCTCCGCTTTAAGTCAAATATGGACTCTGGTATGTTCTATCCTGTGCAGGCTGCAGCTGCCGAGGCATTGGCATTGGATATGGAGTGGTTCGACGAGTTGAACAAGACATACTACGAGCGTGAGGCTCATGGCTACGCACTTCTCGACGCACTCGGTTGTGACTATGTAAAGGGTCAGGCAGGTTTGTTTGTATGGGCTGCTATGCCAAAGGATTTTGAGGGCGACTGCTTCGCATTCTCTGACAAGGTCTTGAATGAGTGTGACGTATTTGTCACTCCTGGTGGTATCTTCGGCTCAGAGGGTACAAAGTACATCCGCATCTCACTCTGTATGCCGGCAGAGCGTTTGGCAGAGGCTGCTGAGCGTGCAAAGACTCGCTTTGTAAAGTAATAACACAAAGATGAAAAACGTAACCATCATAGGTTTGGGTCTTATCGGAGGTTCATTGGGCTTAAGCCTTAAGGACAATAACCTCTGTGAATCAGTTTGGGGTATCGAGCACTCGGAAAAGAGTGCTCGACGCGCCCTTGAACTCGGTTTGATTGAACGTATCGTAACATTGGACGAGGCGTTGGAGGGAAGTGACCTTATAGTGCTTGCTACGCCCGTTGACACTATTCCAACGCTGGCAGTCAAGATTCTCAACCGCATACGTCCCGACCAGATTTTGATGGATATGGGCTCCACAAAACAGGAGCTTTGTGAACTCACGGCTATGCACCCCAATCGTGGCAGATTGGTGGCAACGCACCCCATGTGGGGTACAGAACATAGTGGTCCCGATGCAGCCGAGCACGGCGCCTTCACCTCTCGTACGGTGGTTATATGCGAGAAGCAATCGTCGGATGCCGACGCTGTGGAGACTGTTGAGAGGATTTACGCTACACTCGGCATGCCAATAAAGTATATGAGTGCCGAGGAGCAGGATCTTCACTGTGCCTACATCTCACACATCTCACACATCACATCCTTTGCCCTGGCTTTGACCGTATTGGAGAAGGAGCGCGAGGAGGAGCATATATTCGACCTGGCAGGCGGTGGTTTCGAGAGTACAGTGCGTTTGGCAAAGAGTCGTCCACAGACATGGGCCCCAATCTTCCTGGAGAATAAATACAATGTGTTGGATGTTTTGCGAGAGCATATACACCAGCTCCAGATTCTGCGCCGCATGATTGAGCGTGACGACCGCGAGGGTCTTACCGAGGCGATGCAGAGAGCAAATAAAATCCGTGAGATTTTGAAATAGGTTAGGTTAAATGGTTAGGAATATGGGAAAGTTTTCACTTGGGGCAAAGCGACCCCTTATCATTGCTGGTCCTTGTAGTGCCGAAACACGCGAGCAGACTGTTGAAACAGCTATGCAACTCGCCAAATCAGGCAGAGTGGATGTTATTCGTGCGGGAATATGGAAGCCACGCACAAAACCGGGCACATTCGAGGGTATCGGCGAGATTGGCCTGGAGTGGCTCAACGAAGTTAAGCAGGCTACGGGTCTGCCTATTGCAGTGGAGGTTGCAAACCACTCTCATGTAGAGATTGCGCTGAAGTACGGTGTAGATATTCTATGGATAGGTGCACGCACAACAGTATCACCATTCGCAGTGCAGGAGATAGCCGAAAGCCTACACGGCAACGAGGATATTACCATATTGATTAAAAACCCTATGACTCCCGATATCAACCTTTGGGAGGGCGCCGTTAAGCGCTTCATTAAGGAGGGTGTAAAGGAGGAGAATATAGGTCTTATCCATCGTGGCTTCTCATACTTCGGTCACAGCAAGTATCGTAATCCGCCTATGTGGCATATGCTATTCGATATGCGCAGCCGTTTTCCTGATATGATGATGATATGCGACCCATCGCACATCTGCGGTTGCCGTCCATTGCTCTATGGTATCTCGCAGCAGGCTGCCGACCTCTGCTTCGACGGTTTGATTATTGAAAGTCATATCGACCCGGACAGAGCATGGAGTGATGCTTCGCAACAGCTTACACCGCAGGACTGCATCACGATGATTGATAATGTGATGTGGCGTGCCAAGACAGCCAATGACCCTGAGTTCAACGACGAATTGAAGCTCTGTCGTGAGCAGATTGACCAGATTGACTCCGAGATATTCGACCTGCTGAGCCAGCGAATGCAGACTGCCGACAAGATTGGTCGCATCAAGAAAGCCAACAACGTAGCTATTTTGCAGAGCAACCGCTGGGAGGATATCTGCCGTCGTATGCTCTCAATGACACGTGGTATGGGGTTGAGTGAGGAGTTTGTCCGCACAGTTTTGGAAGCTATCCACTTGGAGAGTATCAACCGCCAGAACGAGATTATGAATTCCAAGTAAGACTCAGACTAGACAGAAATTATAAAGGGTTGTCCAACATAATGTTGGACAACCCTTTATAATTTATTGTATATATACCCATGTTACCACTCCCAGATTCCACCGCCTGTTGGGTTTTCCAAATTATTATTAGTATTACTATTTGATGGAATTTTAACATTCACAACAGCAGGGAATATATTGCGAATATCACCATACTTAGCAAGAGAACTCTCCATAACCTCGCGGCTACGTTTCACCATACCATTGAATAGTTCAGTATCACCATAGGTTATCACGACAGGTTCATCCAAATTTACCATCTCGTCGTTGAGGTAGAAACTAACGTTTTCATAGTCGCAGTGAGATATATTAATGGTATTACCCTCTATCTCGGCAACGATTGTAGCACCCTCGGCGTATTCCGCCTTGTCGATAGAGATCCAATAGAACGATGTACGTTTAACTTCAGATTGGCACCATACGACCCTTGAAGGATAAGGATTACGCTTATACTGCGCCATCCATGGCACCGCTGCACGATCCTCATTATCCATCCAGTGACCCTTGCCTTCAACGATGTGAGTCGAGTGTATGTAACCATCAGGGTCTGCGGCTTGCAAATCGTCTAACATCTTACCATACTCGGCTGCAATGGTGTTTCTGTTAAAATCAGCATCATTGGCTCCCACCCATATTGAAAATGGAGTATTGCGCAAGCTGAGCATTGATGCTCCGTTAGGATGGCCTGCCATCATAGATACGGCAGCCCATTTGTCGGCCATACGTGGGCCCATCTTATATGCGCCATCGCCACCAGCTGAATAACCCATTAGATATACCTTGTCGGGGTTTACATCCCAAGTAGCTACGGCAGCTTGAATAAGTTGCTCGAAAAGTTCATCAAGACCAGGTTTAAACCACATATTCCACTCATTCCAAGGAGCACGTGGTGCTACATAAACACCCTCTGTTGGCGTGTAAAGTTGTTTTTGATTATCCCACTGTGCGTCGTTGTCTTTAGCCGGTACGCCTCCGCCACCATGCATTGAGATATAGAGACTACGACCATCGGCAGGCTTCGCACCATATGTCTTGGCCCATATTTTGAGTTGCAGCCCATTATTAGTGAATACGTTATTTGCTACCGCATTTGCATACTTATTCTTAGTCTTAGTCAACCACTCCTGACCCATAGTTTTAATTATATCCTCAGCCTGAGACTTTGATATTTCGTCTTCAAACTTAATGAATTTGTCGTACACCGTATTACGTTCGATATTCAATTCAGTATCGATTATCTCTGTATGAGTATTGCCTTCGCTGTCGGTGAGAGTGATAGTGACGCCATTAGTAAAGAGCGTAGGAGGTAAGGCAATCCAAAAGAAAGTGGCGTCATCCTTTGTTGCGCCTAATGCCACTGCCTCGTCGCAATTAAGAGTAATGGTCTTGCCCTTGCCAGACATATGTATCTCTTCGCCAATCAAATCATACGATGCTTCGCCTGCAAGTATCTCGTTATTATTACCCTTTAATTCAATAGATTTGAGATCTGTTGCACCATAAACATGTAGGCAGATGTAACCACTTACATTATTGAATTCAAATTTATTATTGTCCCCCTCAGCACATTCGGCAACCATAGTGTTTGCAGCCATATCCAAAGTATTGGCTTTATAGTTCTGTTGAGCCGGCAACGTGAAATACAATACGTCGTTATCTAATTTATTCTCCTCTGCGTAAGGATATATAGCATAGTTGATAGGCTGAAAGTCATCTGACGAGTCGTTTACAGAAACAATTTTACCCGATGTTACGCCCGTCCTACCTACATACTTGTATTTGCTATTTCCTGCAGAGTTGTAAAAAACCGAGAACAGGTCACCCTCTGACCAGGATAATAAAAAGGTCCTATAACCAACACTTGACTCTGGATTAGTCGAGTTGTTAATGACTGCCGTAAAATCCGGACCCGGGACTAGTGTCACAGGGGGTGTTGATGGAGTTGGAGGTGTTGAGGGTGTGTCTGTATGCTTAGCGCAACTCAAAACTGCGAGTAACAAAATGGCGACAATAAAAAATTTTCTCATATAGCTTTTGGTTATTAACTTCTCTCAATTAAAAGCCTATGCGACAAAAGTCGTTTAGGAATAATAACAAAATTACATATAATTTTGTAAAATCAAAACCAATATCGGGAAATTAAAACAGAACTTTAAATGCAATGTCAAAGGTGAGAACTGTAAAATTTGCAAAATCATAGAGTTCAAACCAAGAATATCAAGTATTTTCACAACACTAAATACATAATTCTGAACTTTTTTAATCGACAGCCCGCATTCTCAGAAAAGATTATCTCGTATAAATAAAAAAAGCATTACCTTTGTATATTGATTATATGGATAAAGTTATCACATACAACCAAACAACTTTGCACTACACTGTAAGTGGCGTGGGGCATCCTCTGTTTCTACTGCATGGCTGGGGTTGTTCAACCGAAATATGGAAGAGTATACTGCCATATTTAGAGGAGCGTTTTCAGGTCATCAACATAGATTTTGCAGGTTTTGGAAAGAGCGACGAGCCACATGAGGTGTGGGGCGTAGAAGAATACACCCGTTCGGTGGAGGCTATAGCTAAAGTCGAGGAGATTGAAAACCCCATTTTAGTGGGTCACTCATTCGGCGGACGTGTATCAATTGTGTTTGCATCACGCAACAAGACGCAAAAGATAATATTAACTGATGCCGCAGGTGTGAAACCCAAGCGACCATTGAGCTACTACTACAAGGTATATAGTTTTAAACTGCTGAAACGTATTGCACCAATCTTGCTTGGCAAGGTTCGTGCCGAGCAATGGCTTAACAAACGCTGCACAAAGGCGGGCTCGGCAGACTACAACAATGCCTCACCACGTATGCGTGCCATTCTCTCGAAGGTTGTGAATGAGGATTTGTGTCACCTAATGCCGAAGATTTCGGCACCTACCCTACTCTTTTGGGGCGAAAACGACACGGCAACGCCTCTTGCTGATGCAAAGCGTATGGAGAAGTTGATTCCCGATGCGGGACTGGTGACGGTAGCAGGAGCTGGGCACTATGCCTTTTTGGAGAATACACCGCTCTTTTTGCGGGTTGTGGAGAGTTTTTTGAATAACGAGATTTCAAACAAATAGGTCAATGATTTACGACATCATATTCTGGATTGCATACATCGCGCTGTGGGCCGCCGTGGTGCGCTACGACGTGCATATGTTCCAGCACAACTCCTACCGCGTGGAGCGTTATGCACGATGGTATCGTGGCGGCTGCAACATCTTCCGCCCGATAGTGATTGCCGCATTTGTCATCATCATGCCATTCCTGAAAGAGTGGATGACGGTAGCGACCGCAGTAATGATGTTCTCGCTGGCGTGGAATGAATTCCGCACGACATACAAGAAGCCTTTGGTATATACTATGCGTGTTTGGAGATTAATTGTAACGGCAGCTCTTCTGACAATGGCTATCATAGCTGCGGCAATATATTTCACCCCGGCATACGCCCCTGAAATAGCACTTGGCATATTGGTGTTGCCGGTAGTTATGCTCTCAGCAAACCTTCTGAACAAGCCTTTGGAGGCCGCTATTGCCCGCTGGTACTATAACGATGCAAAGCGAATACTGCGCTCAATGTCCGACCTGAAGATTGTGGGTGTGACTGGCAGTTTCGGCAAGACCTCAACAAAGCACTATCTCTACCGCATACTCTCAGAAAAATACAACGTACTGATGACCCCAGGTAACTTCAACACTACGCTGGGCGTTATTCGCACCATAAGAGAGCATCTCAAACCTCATCATCAGGTATTTATCGTCGAGATGGGAGCAAAGCAGGTGGGTGACATCAAGGAGATTTGCGACCTGGTGCATCCCCAAATGGGTATTGTGACAGCTGTGGGCGAGATGCACCTTGAGACATTCCTCTCGGTGGAGAATGTGCGACGCACAAAGTTTGAATTAATTGACGCCCTGCCCGAGGATGGACTTGCAGTTGTAAATATGGACTCGGAACACATCGCAGCGAAGCCTATTGACCATAAGTCGGCACTTGTGGGATATGGTGTTAAGTATCACGATGCAGATTACCGTGCCGTAAACATACGTTATACTCCTTCAGAGACAACATTTGACGTAGATTATCGTGGTGAGGTGCGTGAGGGCTACACTACCCATCTTGCAGGACGTGGCAACATCCTAAACCTTCTGGCTGCCATTGCTATTGCTGACCGCTTAGGAGTAAGCGATGCACAGCAGAAACGTGCTATGCGTCAGATTGAGCAGATTGAGCACCGCTTGACCGTAAAGCGTACAGCGGGTGGCGTAACAATCATAGATGACGCCTACAACTCAAACCCTACGGGTGCGAAGATGGCTCTCGAGGTATTGCACCACTTTACACGCCCTGCGGGAGCACGAAGAATTGTGGTAACACCCGGTTTTGTGGAGCTTGGTGTGCGTCAGGCGGAGCTAAACCGAGAACTTGGCCGTGATATAGCCGCAGCGTGCGACATAGCCATCGTGGTGAACCTGACTAATCGCGAAGCAATATCTCAGGGGCTAAAGGATGCGGAATTCCCCGAGGCGCAGATAATATTGGCAGACTCATTTGCCGAGGCATCGGCAACCCTCTCTCAACAACTACATGCAGGCGATGTAGTGTTGTACGAGAATGACCTGCCAGATTCATTTAAGTAGAAATCATACAAACATTAAATAAGATGAAGAGCAAAATCAACGTAGGAGTAATCTTCGGTGGTCGTTCGGTAGAGAATGAGATTTCAGTTCTCACCGCCATTCAGACAATGGAGGCTATCAACACCGAGAAGTATGACATTACACCAATATACATATCAAAGGAGGGTCGCTGGTACACAGGCGAGGCTCTGCGCACAAGTGCCAACTACAAGAATATGGAGTCGCTATATAAAGCTTGCACCGAGGTATATCTTCGTCCAACATATGGCGATAACAATCTCTACAAGGTAAAGAAGAGTATGTTTGGCAGCGATATCGTAACACAGCTCGATGTTATAATTCCTGCCCTGCACGGCACGAACTGCGAGGATGGTTCGTTCCAGGGCACTATCGAGATGACAGGCATCCCTTATGCGAGTTGCAATGTATTGGCATCGGCAAATGGCATGGATAAGATTACGATGAAGATGATACTGGCAGCCAATGGCATTGCTGTTATTGACTATGCTTGGTTCAGCGACAAGGAGTGGTTCGACAAGCAGGATGCAGTGGTGGAGCGTGTGGAGAAGCAGCTCGGCTACCCGATGATTGTAAAACCAGCCGATTCAGGTTCTAGCGTGGGTATTTCGTCGGTACACAACCAAGAGGAGCTGATTGAGGCTATTGAGAATGCTGTAAGCTACTCGAAGCGTATCATCGTGGAGCATCTGGTGGAGAAACTCAAGGAGATTAACTGCTCGGTACTTGGCAACTACTACGAGTGCGAGGCATCTGTATGTGAGGCTCCAATTCGTAGCGGCGAGATTTTGAGCTATGCTGATAAGTACCTCGGAGGTGGCGCAAAAGGCGGTGCAAAGAGTGGCGTGAAGGAGTCACGAGGCATGCACTCTACCGTTCGCGAAATACCAGCCAACTTGCCAGAGGAGGTCACCAACCACATCCGCACAACTGCCGTTGAGACATTCAAGGCGTTGGCTTGCGACGGTGTGGCTCGTATTGACTTTATGATTGACGAGGCGAATGGCAATGTATATGTAAACGAGATTAACACCATCCCGGGCTCACTCTCATTCTATCTGTGGGAGGCTACGGGAGTATCGTTCACCGCCCTCACCGAGCGTCTTATTGAGATTGCCTTCCAGCGCAAGCGCGACTCATCGTTCAAGACTACAAGCTACAAGGAGAACATATTCAACTATACAATATCTGGAGCCAAGGGAGCCAAGGGTTGTAAGAGATAAATTATCGAACTTAAAACTTAACCATTATGAAACGTTTAGCATTACTTGTAGCCGCTCTATGCATTACAGTCTGTGCATCGGCAGAGGTTAATCCAGGATTCAAATTTGGAATAAAGGCTGGACTTGATTATCAAGCTAATAACTTTAGCAGTGGTATTAAGAATTTCGACATTCACTCCAATTCTGGTTGGTTTATAGGAGCCATGGCAGATTTGAGCTGGGGAAATTTGGGATTGCGTCCCGAGCTACTATACTCGCATAACTCATTCGTCATTGATGGTGCCGACGGGAGGCTGAGAACCAATTTTGTAGATGTGCCGGTCTTACTGAACTACAATCTGCTCGGCATACTAAATATCAATGCAGGACCTCGATTCTGTATAATGGATGATGCTGCCGGCTCTACAGATGGAGTAAAATGGCAAATTAGTGCACCAACAATAGGTTACGCCGTAGGTGTAGAAATTGCGGTGTGGAAACTTTCGTTCTCGGCTCGTTACAATGGAGCATTCAATCGCACCGAGGTGATGGGTTATACGACTGGTAAAAATCAACAGAACAACATTCAGTTGGGCATAGGGTATTACTTCTAAGATAAACAAAAAAAATGGCTGTCATCAGACAGCCATTTTTGTTATATCAAATCTACTCTAACGCCTCCAGCATTCTTTTCAACACCACCGTAGCCGAAATCTCACGGTTGGCAGCCTCGGGAATAACCAACGAACGTGGTGACTCGATAACATCGTCAGTAACAATCATATTACGGCGTACGGGCAGGCAGTGCATAAAGTGTGCATTATTCGTCACAGCCATCTGTCGCTCGCTAACAGTCCAACTCATATCTTTCGACAGCACCTTGCCATAATCCTCGTGGCGTGTAACACCAGGGCAACTCCAGTTCTTGGCATAAACGAAGTCTGCACCCTCAAATGCCTTCATCTGATCATACTCCACCTTTGCATCACCAACAAACTGCGGGTCAAGCTCATAGCCTTCGGGATGGGTAACCACAAAATCAACATCTGCAGCATTCATCCACTCGGCAAACGAGTTGGGCACAGCCTGTGGCAGCGCCTTAGGGTGTGGAGCCCACGTAAGGACAACCTTCGGACGCTTACGCTCCTTATACTCCTCGATGGTGATAAGGTCGGCAAACGACTGCAAAGGATGCACCGTAGCACTCTCCATAAAGAATACGGGCTTACCCGAATATTGAATAAACTGATTTAAGATTTTCTCATTGTAATCATCCTCACGGCTCTCGAAGGTTGCAAACGAACGCACACCAATGATGTCGCAGTAACTCGCCATAACGGGAATAGCCTCCAACAGATGCTCGCTCTTGTCGCCATCCATCACAACGCCTCGCTCGGTCTCGAGCTTCCATGCACCCTGATTTACGTCGAGCACAATCACGTTCATGCCCAAGTTCATCGCCGCTTTCTGCGTGCTGAGGCGAGTACGCAAGCTATTATTGAAAAAAATCAAGAGCGCAGTCTTATTCTTACCTAACTCTTGATACTTAAATCTGTCGGCTTTAATCTCCATCGCCTCCTGAAGTGCGAGGTTCAAATCGCCCAAATCCTTTACGCTACGAAAAACCTTCATACCTTTTCACATCAAAAAAAATGTAGCTCCACCGCGACTCGAACGCGAATTTAGGGTTTAGGAAACCCTCGTTCTATCCCTTGAACTATAGAGCCATGACCTGTCTTAAAAATCGACAAGCACAAAGATACACAATATTAATTCAAAATTCAAAAATTAAGAATTCAAAATTGGGTTTTAGAACTAAAACAAAAATAGCCCAACCTTTTCGGTTGAGCTATTTTTCAATATTTACACGGGCTTGAGCCCTCTTAGGTATTCTTTACTCGGCCTGAGCACCCAACTCTGCAAGGTCAGACTTCAAACCTACAACCAAGTTGTCGTAGTCGCGAAGACCTGTACCACCAGGAATCAAGTGACCGCAGATTACATTCTCCTTCAAGTTCTCCAATGGGTCAATCTTACCCTGGATAGCAGCCTCGTTCAAGACCTTTGTAGTCTCCTGGAACGATGCAGCCGAGATGAAGCTCGATGTCTGCAATGCTGCTCGAGTGATACCCTGAAGTACCTGATTTGATGTAGCAGGAACGATGTCGCGAACCTTTACAAGCTTCATATCACGACGCTTGAGCGATGAGTTCTCGTCACGCAACTT
>JAGBTO010000019.1 GCA_017631285.1 Alistipes sp. | reverse complement strand
CGTGACTGAGATTGGAAGTTCTGCATTCTATTATTGCGACAGCCTGACAAGTGTAACTATTCCCGACAGTGTGACTGAGATTGGAAGTTCTGCATTCTCTAGATGCAACAACCTAAAAAGTTTTTATGGCAAATTTGCTTCTGACGATAATCGCTGTTTAATTGTTAATGGAGAGTTAAACTCATTTGCTCCCGCAAATCTTACAACATACTCTATACCCGACAGTGTTACTTCGATTGGAGAGAGTGCATTCGAGAATTGCAACAGCCTGACAAGCATCACTATTCCCGACAGCGTGACTGAGATTGGAGAGGAAGCATTCGAGGATTGCTTCAGCCTGACAAGTGTAACTATTCCCGACAGCGTGACTGAGATTGGAAGTTATGCATTCTCTGGTTGCCGCAACCTGACAAGCATCACTATTCCCGACAGCGTGACTGAGATTGGAAGTAGTGCATTCTATGGTTGCAGCAGCCTGACAAGTGTAACTATTCCCGACAGCGTGACTTCGATTGGAGAGCTTGCATTCTCTGTTTGCAGCAGCCTGACAAGCATCACTATTCCCGACAGCGTGACTTCGATTGGAGAGAGTGCATTCCGTTTTTGCAGCAGCCTGACAAGTGTAACTATTGGCGACAGCGTGACTGAGATTGGAGAGGAAGCATTCGATGATTGCTTCAGCCTGACAAGTGTAACTATTGGCGACAGCGTGACTGAGATTGGAGATTATGCATTCCTTAATTGCAGCCGCCTGACAAGTGTATATTGCAAGCCTACAACTCCGCCAACGGGAGGTGAAGATATGTTCAAATATTACAATAATTGGGAAGAACTACCTATTGATTGCAAGATTTATGTGCCACGCAACTCGGTGAGCGCATATAAGTCGGCGCAATATTGGAGCGAATATGCTTCCAATATTGTCGGCTATGACTTTTAGTAAGAAATTGATATAAACAATGAAGGCGAGGGTGCGCGTGCATCCTCGCTTTTTATATAATTGGGTGAGGGGATAGGGATATTTGGTAGCATAGGAATCCTATGATAGGCAATCGTTGGATACATACAAAAGCTTATTATCATCACATATTCCAATATATTCATTGATGGCGCGAGTGTTAGGTAGAGTAATCCTACATTTGGCTTATCTTTGTACTTGATAATTTTAGAAAATGTTAAATGTAAATCGAAATGTAAACAACGGGATTTGGTGTACTGTATGTAATTTCGTTAATTTTGCAACAAGATAATGGCATAGCATTAAAGAGTCGGTTTACTGCATGTTTACAAAAGTGTTGTTATGCTGTTGTAGTGTGAAGTAAATATAATGTTGTTTTTTTTATTACAAAAATGAGTTTACTACAAAGAGTATTGTTATCCCTCGTGCTCGTGATGTTTTGCGGTATGAGCTTTGCTAACGAGGAGTTATTTCAACAGGCGAGGGTTTTGCAACGCAATGGGAAGTATAATGAAGCTATTGCAGCCTTTAAAGATTGTTTATTGCAACCGGTCAATGAGGATGAGATTACCGAACAACAAGTTGTCTTATGTGCCGATGCATTGGTGCAGTTGATGAATACATTTCAAAGCAAAGGAGACCCTGAAACCTGTATAACTACTTTGCAAGAAGTGTTCACCACATCTCCCCTATTGCAGAAACACTGTTTGAGAGATTACTATGCAGTGATGGGATATGCCTTGTCGCGTACTGAAAAGATGAAGGAGGCGGAAGAGGCAATGTTTAAGGTGTTTACTCTCCCATTGCATTACGCTACTCCTGAACGTTATTTTCGTGATTATGCGTATGCTGCAGCCGTATTTTATAGTAATCCTAATTATCAAAGTCAAGTAATAGATTGGTGTCAGGAGGCATTGTCGCAGGCTGAGTTGTGTGAGAATTTATCAGGCAAGCAATGGGTAACAGCGATGTTAGGTACGCTCTATAAGCGAAATGGACACATCAACAAAGCCTTGGATTTATATCAACAGAGCAAGAAAGAGGCTGAGCTTAGGGGTGATGAATTGGGTGTACTGAATAGTCTGCATGCTTTGATTGACCTGTTTTTATATTGGAATGTCCCTGAATATGCTAATATATTTGCAACCGAGGCTGTGCGAGTAGAAGAGGTGATGGCAGTGGATAATCCGATGATTTCTGCGCAAACCTATATAAATAAAGGGCGAGCATTGCAGCAACTAGGAGAGATTGATTCGGTCTTTATCTATACGGAAAAAGCAAGGGAACTATGTCGGGCATTGCCTTACAATAGCGGTATGGTGGATGTGGATCTTTTACATGGTGCTTATCTGATTGAGAAAGGAGGCGATTCTTTACATCTTGGTATTCAAGAACTGCAACAGGTAGTGCGACAAGGAACTGCTGCTAATCGTGCAAAAGCATATCATAAGTTGGCGCAAACTTATTTGAGTAGTGGTAATGATGATATGGCGGAGATGATGCTTGATAATATGTATTTGTTGCTAAACAAAAACGACGCGCCGTTATATATCCAGTTAGACTATCAGCCAGTATTGGAATATTATTTGAAAAATAGGAATCTGAATAAAGTAGAGCAATATACTCGAATGATGCTCAGAGAGCAGCAGGTGTTAAAGGAAAAGAGGTTGAATTTCAATCTTGTAGAGGCTATTGTTAAGTCTCAGACCGAACAACAGAGGCAGGAATTAAGAATTCTACAACTAGAAAAGGCCAATCAGCGTCTTTGGTTCTGTATTTGCGTGGTTTTGTATGTTGCCTTTGTTGTTGTTATAGTTGTGATGCTCTACTATCAAAAGAGGCATTATAAAACGCAGATGAAAAAGGTTGGGGATAGGTATGAGTTGTTGGTTCAAGAGATGAATCAAACCAATGCAGAGAAGGAGATGATTTCGCAAGAGATAGATGAAATAATGAGTGACAAAGATAGTAGGCAGGAGCTCGAAACGTTGGCTCCATCTATCCTCCATAAAAGTGGAGAGTCGAGGTTTCGTCAACGCTTCGAGCTGCTATATCCACTCTTTCTATCCCGATTGCGCGAGAGGGTTCCATCTATTTCTCGCCGAGAGGAACTCCTTTCCATGCTTATAGTTTTAAAGCAGGATAATAGGGAGATTGCTGAACTATTGGCCATTGCCCCAAGAAGTGTTTTGATGCTTCGCCACCGATTTCGCCAAAAAATAGGATTGGAGGTCGAACATTCGCTGGAAAATTTTATTGAGGATATATTGGGATCACAAACCAATTTGGTTAAAGCATCTGTCGTTGATTCTGATATGCAAAAAGAGGATTCACGCGGGTAGGACATTTGATGATTGAGTTGCTGTTATTGAGTGTTGTTAAGGTTTGTGATGAATAACCAACCTCAGAACAGGTGTTTTATACGATGTATATGAGAATACCCTAAAAGCCTACAGACTTTTAGGGTATTCTTGTTATATTTGCTTTTTCCTGGCTAAATTACCATGCGAATAAAGGATATTCATCCATCATAGCGTTTACGTCCTTGCGAACAGCTGCGATGTTCTCCTCGTTCTCAGGGTCGTGCAATACGCGGTCAATCAACTCAACGATGTAATCCATCTTATCCTCCTTCACACCACGTGTGGTGATGGCTGGTGTGCCGAAGCGCAAACCAGATGTGAGGAATGGTGAACGTGAGTCGAAAGGTACCATATTCTTGTTGGTTGTGATGTCGGCAGCAACCAAGCAACGCTCTGCTAGCTTACCTGTCAGTTCAGGGAACTTGGTGCGAAGATCGATAAGCATCAAGTGGTTGTCGGTGCCGTTAGAAACAACGGTGTAGCCACGCTTCTCGAACGCCGCAGCCATAGCCTTGGCATTCTTCTGCACTTGTTGCTGGTACTCCTTATACTCGGGCTGCAACGCCTCGCCGAATGCTACTGCCTTCGCAGCGATAACGTGCTCCAATGGACCACCCTGGATACCTGGGAATACAGCTGAGTTGAGAATTTGTGACATCATCTTCACAACGCCCTTTGGAGTTGTGTAGCCCCAAGGGTTCTCGAAGTCTTTACCCATAAGGATGATACCACCGCGTGGACCACGAAGAGTCTTGTGAGTTGTCGAAGTGACGATGTGAGCATACTTAACTGGGTTATCCAGCACACCAGCTGCGATAAGGCCTGCTGTGTGAGCCATATCCACCATTAAGAGTGCGCCTACCTTGTCGGCAATCTCACGCATGCGCTTGTAGTCCCACTCGCGAGAGTAAGCCGAAGCACCACCTACGATAAGCTTTGGCTTGTGCTCCAATGCTTTGCGCTCCATATCTTCGTAGTCAATAGTACCCGTTGCCTCATTGAGCTGGTAGCCAATGGCGTTGAAGTACATGCCCGACATGTTTACAGGTGAGCCGTGTGAAAGGTGGCCGCCATGAGCCAAGTCAAGTCCCATAAAAGTATCACCTGGTTTCAATACTGCGAAGAATACTGCCATATTGGCCTGTGCACCAGAGTGTGGCTGTACGTTGGCGTACTCAGCATCATAGAGCTTGCAAAGACGCTCCTGAGCCAAACGCTCAACCTTATCTACTACCTCGCAACCGCCATAGTAACGTGCTGCTGGGTAACCCTCGGCATACTTGTTTGTGAGTACAGAACCCATAGCTGCCATAACCTGGTCGCTCACGAAGTTCTCTGATGCAATAAGCTCGATGCCGCGCATCTGACGAGAACGCTCCTCGCCAATTAGCTCGAAAATCTGATTATCCTGTGTCATTTCTTTGATGTATTTAATTTTTAATCTTACTGTAATAAAGATGGCGGAGTGCGGCTATGGGATGGTGAAACAACATCCTCGGCCCTGAAAAACGCATCACCTGGCGAATCTGTTCACGCATCTTTGTCGAGTAACAGTGGGTCTTGCATTGCGAGCAGAAAGTTTTGTTATCCTTGTATGGACAAAGGTCGCTGCGACGGAATGCATACTCCATTAATGCTTTGCATTGCGGGCATAACTCTTTGTTATGGTGTGTTTTACGGCAATATATGGTAATCATATCGCCAACAATCTTTTTCTCTTGCTCTACCCTACGGTTGTTATGTTTTTTCTCAGCCATTTTATTTACCCACAAAGTTAGTGAAAGTTTCATTGATTTCAAATATAAATCTCACTATAATTGATCTCTATGATAACTAATATGTTATTTTGAGCTATTTGAAAGTGCCTGTATATCACGTTTTGAAAGTGTGGGGTCATAAATCATTTGGTAACCAAAGTCGGCATGTGATTCTTTTTGTTGTTGCATTGTGTTTAATCCAACCTTTGAACGGCGAGATTCAAGCTCGGTAGGGTGTTTAACGGGCCACACGTAATTAATCATCTGTATTGTTGTGCTGTCATTTGTTATTACGATTGGTTTTGTTACGGTCTGGGTGCCGTAGATTTGTTTTTTATTTTGTAGCATAAGCATACGGTCTTGTAGTGTCGCCATGTTGCTGGGCTTTATGTAGCCTTTCTTTGAAAGGTTGTTCAATGTGTTGAAATGGTGCTTTTGGAACCTGATGTCGGCATGGTCGATAATTAGGAATAAGGCGTTGTAGGCTTCGGTCGATAGACTGTCGGGAATACCGCTTTTTATGATTTGTTTCACCTGTTGCTGGTTTGTAAAATCGATTTGTGCCTGCATTTCGGCATAGATGATTATGCTGTCGGCTATACCTTGTTGAACTACACGGTTGAGATTTAGTCGCACCTGTTGGTCTTGCTTGCCAAGTTCGCATAGCAATTTGTCGATGTCGTTTGCTGTGTTTTGTTGGGCTTGTGCGTAGCAAAGGCTAATTATGGAAAGCAGTAAAATAATAGTCTTTTTCATGGATTTATATTTTCGAACAAAAATACAAATTATTAATTAATTTTGTATATGTTCAAATAAAATTATAACTTTGTATAGTTTATAACCAACAACCTAAAACAATGTTAGAATATAATTTCGTGGCGGTCGATCTGGGTGCTACCAGTGGCCGTGTTATATTGGCTACATTTTATGGCAAGTCTGTAAATATTGAGGAGATATATCGTTTCCCATCGCCGATAATTCAGATGTGTGGACATTTCTATTGGGATCTACCTGCAATATACCAATCTGTGTTGAAGGGTTTGAAGATGGTCGCCGAACGAGGTATAACACCAACCTCGATAGGTATTGATACCTGGGGTGTGGATGTGGCTCTGTTTGGTGAAGATGGTGCAATGCTGTCACTCCCCCACTCATATCGTGACCCTCATACCGTAGGAGCCCCCGAGGAGTTCTTTAAGCGTATGCCACGCGAGGAGTTGTATGAGCGCACAGGTATTCAGGTTATGAATTTTAATACGCTGTTCCAGTTTGATACTATGCGACGCAATGGTTGTTCGGCTTTGGCTGCGGCAAAGAAGATTCTTTTCATCCCCGATGCGTTGGCTTATCTCTTGACGGGTGAGATGGTAACAGAATACACTATTGCTTCAACCTCGCATATGATTGACCCTCGTACACGCAAATGGGATGAGAAGATTTTGGAGATGTTGGGCTTGAATGCCGATAAATTCGGTCGTCAGGTTATGCCAGGTGAAAAGATTGGTACTTTGACTCAAGAGGTGCAGCGATTGACCGGTTTGGGCGCTGTGAATGTAGTCGCAGTGGCTAGTCATGATACGGGTTCTGCTGTGGCTACCGTGCCAGCCGAGGATATGTCGATGGCGTATTTAAGTTCGGGAACATGGTCACTGATGGGTGTTGTGTCGCCCGATCCTATAATCACAGAGCGTAGCCAGCAACTCAATTTCACCAATGAAGGTGGCGTGAGTGGGACAATACGCGTATTGAAGAATATATGTGGTATGTGGCTTTTGGAGCGTTGTCGTGCCGAGTGGGGCGATATAAGCTATGGAGAACTTATTGCCCAGGCAGAGAAGGCTGAGCCATTTCGTTCGATTATCAACCCCGATGCTCCATGCTTTGCGAATCCAGAATCAATGACTGTGGCGATAGATAACTATTGCGATGCTACTAATCAACCTAAGCCTTCGTGCATAGGTGAGTATGTGCGCACAATATTCGAGTCATTGGCGTTGCGTTATCGCCAGGTTGTTGGGATGTTGGGTGAACTTACGGGAGTTAAGGTTGAACAGTTGTATGTCATTGGAGGAGGTGCAAAGAATGATATGCTCAATCAGTTCTCGTCAAATGCCATTGGAGTCCCAGTTACAACAGGGGCTTCTGAGGCTACAGCGTGGGGAAATATCGCTGTGCAGGCTGAGGGTACAAAGCAGTTTGGTGGCTTTGCGGAGATTATGCAGATGTGCAGTCCACTTCTGGAGAGCAAGCACTATGAGCCACAAGACAAGGAGTTGTGGCAGCAGGGATATGATAAATTCCTGAGTGTATATAAAGAGATATAAACTTAAAACTAACAATAAAATGAAAAGAGAATTTGTAGAAAAGGCTTATGAGTTGGCCAAGGAACGTTATGCGGCATTGGGTATTGATACCGAGACTGCTATGGAGAAGTTGCAGAAGGTGCAGTTGTCGTTGCACTGCTGGCAGGCGGACGATGTGCGTGGTTTTGAGAACCCCGACGGTGAGTTAACGGGTGGCATTCAGGCTACGGGCAACTACCCTGGTCGTGCTCGCACAATCGAGGAGTTGCAGGCTGATATTTTGAAGGCTACCTCGATGATTCCTGGCAAGCATCGTTTGAGCCTCCACGCAAGCTATGCCGACTTCCGCGCAACAGGCGTGGCTGACCGTGACGAATTAGAACCAAAGCACTTCGAGAGTTGGATGCAGTGGGCAGCCGAGAATGGAATGAAACTCGATTTCAACTCAACATCGTTCTCTCACCCAAAGAGTGGTTCGCTGTCGCTGGCTAACCCCGATCCAGAGATTCGTAAATTCTGGGTGGAGCACACAAAGCGTTGTCGTGCTATTGCCGAGGAGATGGGACGTCGTCAGGGAGATCCTGCAATCCTGAATATCTGGGTACACGACGGCTCAAAGGATATGACCGTAAACCGTTTGAAGTATCGTGAATTGTTGAAGGAATCTTTGGATGAGATTTTTGAGACAAAGTACGATAATATGAAGGACTGCATCGAGGCTAAATTGTTCGGTATCGGTGCCGAGAGCTACACCGTAGGCTCTTATGATTTCTATTTGGGCTATGGTGCGAAGAATGGCAAGATTGTTACACTCGATACAGGCCACTTCCATCTTACAGAGTCTATCGCCGATAAAGTATCTTCTCTATTGTTGTTTACTCCCGAGATTATGCTCCACGTGAGCCGTCCTATCCGTTGGGACTCTGACCATGTGGTTATTATGAATGACGATACACTCGACCTCGCGAAGGAGATTATACGTTGCGATGCATTGGATAGAGTGCATATCGGCTTGGACTATTTCGATGCGTCAATCAACCGTATTGGTGCTTATGTAATAGGTTCTCGCGCTACACAGAAGTGTTTGTTGCAGGCTTTGCTGGAGCCTCTTGCGCAGCTTCGCGAGTATGAGGCAGAGGATAAGGGCTTCGAGCGCCTAGCATTGTTGGAAGAGGCTAAGAATTTACCTTGGAATGCAGTATGGGATATGTTCTGCATGCGCAATGGCGTGCCCGTGGGTGAGGAGTTTATCGCCGATATTCAGCAGTATGAGGCAGAGGTAACATCAAAGCGTGGATAGGATGGAGATTCTTTTTGGTTTGTTGATTATTGCGGTGGGCGCATTCTGTCAATCGAGTAGCTATGTGCCCATCAATAAAATAAAGAGTTGGAGTTGGGAGTCATATTGGCTTGTGCAGGGTGTGTTTGCATGGCTGGTGTTTCCTGCGCTGGGCGCACAGCTGGCTGTACCCGAGGGGCATTCTTTGATGGAACTCATGACATCGGAGAACAGTTTTAACATCTGGATGACTATCTTTTTTGGTGTGTTGTGGGGCGTAGGAGGCTTAACCTTTGGTTTGTCGATGCGTTACTTGGGTGTGGCACTTGGTCAGTCGATTGCATTGGGTACCTGTGCGGCATTGGGTACCATCCTTGGTCCTGTCTTTTTGAATATATGCTATCCCGAGGCTGATCATTTGAGTAAACTTACTCTAGCCGTGATTATTGGCGTTGTGGTTACTCTTATTGGTATATCTGTTATCGGTTATGCGGGTCATCTGAAATCGCAGTCGCTTGATGAGGAGCAGCGCAAGGCTGCAGTGAAGGACTTTAACTTCCCTAAGGGTATAGTTATTGCCCTGCTTGCAGGTTTTATGAGTGCTTGCTTTAACATCGGTCTGGAATTTGGCGGAGGTTTGAATTTTGGTGATGCTACAGGTGTAATGTATAAAACCTTGCCTGCTACGATGTTTGTAACCATTGGAGGTTTTATGACCAATGCCGTCTATTGCTTGTGGCAGAATATACGTAACAAGAGTTTTGCGGATTATGCCAAAGGTTCGCTGTGGCTTAATAATATCTTGTTCTGTGCATTAGCTGGAGTACTGTGGTATAGCCAATTCTTTGGGCTGAGTTTAGGCAAGGCGTACTTGGGTGATTCTCCCGCCTTGTTGGCTTTTAGCTGGTGTATATTGATGGCGTTGAACGTGGTGTTCTCGAATGTCTGGGGTATTATATTAAATGAGTGGAAGGGCTGTTCGCGAAAGACTATTGTGGTTTTGGTAGCGGGATTGGTTATCTTGGTAATCAGTTCGTTCTTGCCTGAAATGCTTAAATAAACGAATATGAAATCAATTCTTGAAGGACGCCCTGCTCTTGCCTTTGAAGTTGAGCAAGTTGCCGAGGTCGCAGGTTATCTGTGGCAGAAGGGCTGGGCGGAGCGTAACGGTGGAAATATCACTGTTAATGTAACCGATTGCGTAGATGACGAAATATGTCAGATGTCTGCTATTGCTCCACCTGTGGCGATGGGTGCGATACTGCCCTATCTTAAAGGTTGTTATTTTTTCTGCAAAGGTACAAATAAGCGCATGCGTGATTTGGCTCGTCGCCCAATGGAGAATGGCTCGATTATACGCATTACGGATGATTGTGCCCACTATGAGATTATAGCCGACAACCCCGTGAAACCAACGTCGGAGCTACCCTCCCATTTGGCTATGCATAACTATTTGCTTGGAAAGGGGCAGAATTGCAAGGCTGCACTACATACCCATCCTATTGAGCTTGTGGCGATGTCGCATGCAGCCAAATTTCTGGAGAAGGATGTGCTGACAAATCTGTTGTGGAGTATGATTCCCGAGACTAAAGCTTTTTGTCCTCGAGGTTTGGGTATTGTGCCTTATCAACTCCCAGGTTCTCAGCGATTGGCAGCTGCTACGTTGGAGCAGTTAGATGATTATGATGTGACACTGTGGGAAAAACACGGTGTGTGTGCTGTCGCTCCCGATATTATGGAGGCATTTGATCAGGTGGATGTGTTGAATAAATCGGCACAAATATATATCAATGCATGCGCTATGGGGTTTGAACCTGATGGTATGACTCAGGAGCAGATGCAGGAGATGACCCGAGCGTTTAATTTGCCAAAGTAATCAGTTGCGAAACAATAAAGCAGTTGTGACTCACAACCGCTTTATTGTTTTTTAGTTATATTTGATTACTTAATGTTTTTCTTGAGCTGTGTAAGTAGCTCTGCGCACCCATCTTCCAGTAGGTCGAGTACTAGTTCAAAGCCTTCGTGTCCCTCGTAATATGGGTCGGGTACGTAGCTCCATTCAGGGTGATTCTTGCTGAACTCGACAAAACGATATACCTTATTGAGGTATTTTCGTTCTGGAGCTAAACGTGCAACATTTTCGTAGTTGCTGTCGTCCATGACGATAATCATGTCGAAGTTGTAGAAATCCTCCTCCTTTATGCGTCGTGAGCGATGTGTAAGGTTGTAGCCACGACGTGATGCGGCAACACGCATTCGTGGGTCGGGAAGTTCTCCTGCATGGCCTCCATAAGTGCCTGCTGAGTCTATTGCGATTTTATTCTCAAGTCCCTCTTTTGCTACAAAATCCTCCATTACACCATTGGCTGCAGCTGAGCGACATATGTTTCCCAGGCAGACAAAAAGGATGCGTGTTATCTTGTTGTTTGTCATATTTATTTTATTCTTGCTTTTGTCTTGGTTTACATTGTGGTTTACAAATTTATTTCACAAAGGTAATAAATCGTGGGCTAATATTGAAATGTGTAACATAAATATGATGCAATTGTTGTTAAATAATAAATTTTCTTATCTTTGCTGTGATTTTATGTAGGATGGCACGTTACTTTATAACCCTTTCATATGATGGCGCAGCCTATTGTGGTTGGCAGCGACAGCCCGATACTCCAACTGTGCAGCAGGCTGTGGAGAAGGCTCTTTCTACCCTGTTGCGTTCCGAAATTGAGATTGTCGGCGCAGGTCGTACCGATACGGGCGTCAATGCATCAAAGTATGTTGCACACTTCGACATCGAACAGGCCGTGGCTGATTGTCAGCAGTTAGTGTATAAACTCAATCTTGTTTTGCCACACGACATTGCGGTGCAGAAGGTGGAGCGTGTTAAAGATGATGCTCATGCTCGTTTCGATGCCGTTGAAAGGGAATATACTTACTATATATCGCAACGCAAAAATCCATTTCGTCGTTATTCGGCGTGGCAGTATTATGTCCCCTTGGATGTTGAGATGATGAATTTAGCGGCAAAGAGTTTGCTTGAGTGGAGCGATTTCACTACATTTGCTAAACTTAACTCAAATAATAAGACTAATATTTGCCGAGTTATAAAAGCTGAGTGGCGCAGGTCGGAGGATGATTCCGATTTGCTCATTTTTACCATTCGTGCCGACCGTTTCCTGCGAAACATGATACGCGCGATTGTTGGTACGTTGGTCGATGTGGGTAGAGGACGCTATTCTGCGGCGGATTTTGAGCATATACTGCACAGTTGCGATCTCTCGCAATCCAGCGCAGGCGCACCGGCTCAAGGGTTATTCCTGAGTGATGTGGAGTATGATGAAGGCGTGTATTTGGAATAGAAAAACTATTGTTAAACTTAAATAGATAGAATTATGTTAGTGACTTTAATTTGTTATGCCATTCAGATTATCTTGGCTATAACTGTATTCAAGAGAAATGACCTTGACTTGGTTGGTAAACTGATAGCCATTCTTATCATTGTTTTACCTCCATACATGTTGGGTGCTGCGTTCTATTACTTCTATGCAAGCGCAAAGCTTCCACAGTGGTTGAAGAAGTAGTTCCCGGAAAAGGTTTATAAAAGAAAATCCTCGAAAGACAAACTTTCGAGGATTTATTGTTTTTATGATTATTGGTTTTGCCTAGAAGTTGAAACCAACTGTCAATGTTGTAACGCCAATCTTACCAACAAAATCAGCATCAGAATAATTAAATATCTTTGAGAAATCAGATATGTGACCTACACCGAGGTAGAGATTCTTGTAGTTAAAACCAACACCAAAGTTAAGACCTGCCTGGAAGCGCTTGGCTGTCACTTCGTCTGTTTCCCACCAATCTTCCATATCTGATTTACTGAAGATATTCATTGATTCCTCTTCGCCTTCAACACTTATCTTATATGAACCAGCCACGTTTACGCGGAAATTAAGACCTAAGTAAGGAGTAAGAGCACAATCGTTAAACTGTAATTTAAGAGCTAAGTTTACGGGAATATTTAATGAATACATATTCATGCTTAATTCTGTTTCATACTCATCTCCGTAATAATCATCCTCGTATGAGTCTGTTTCCTTACCGAAGCTGTACTGGAAATTAGCACCATACTCAAGGAAAAGAGGAAGTTGGCTTGAAAGGCTTGATGCGTGCAAATAACCTACCGATAAGCTTGAAGACATAGGAAAACTATCCTCATACTCACTCTCATCCCACTTGATTTTTGTTGGGTTGTAACCTACATAAAAACGATTGTAATCATCGGTACTCATTTGACCAAAGAAATTGCCTGAAGATGCTGTGCTTCTGGAATTTCCACCACCAGAGTTTACAAACTGAGCCGATGCAGTTGTTGCTACCAAGCAAGCAACCATCAAAAAGAAAAGTTTTTTCATAATTAATTTGTGTTAATAATATTGATGTTTTTTTTTGAGTAAATTAATCTAAACGCTCATAGTATTCGCGGTAATCTCCATCGTCGTCATCATCCCATAATAAAATCAATTCATCATTTTTAAGAGATTTGATTTCAGCTCGTGAATAGCCGTCATCAAATTCCATTTTAATATACAATTCTGAACCTTTTATTTTCCAATCAAAGTATGCACGATCATCTTCTCCGTAATCATAGCCTTCATCTTCGCAGGCATATCCAGAGCCGTTGGACTTAAAAGTAATAGTAAATTCACCTTCATCGTAATACTCATAATCGCCGTCATACCAATCTTTGTAAAGACCCCAAGTGCCGACAATTTTGCTGTTGTAATCACCTTTGTTGTTGTCGTCATTATTGTCTGTACATCCTGTAAAGTTGATGCATAGCATGACAATAAATAGGAATACAAAAAGTTTTTTCATAATTAGTTTGTGTTTAGTAAATAATAGAGTTTATTTGAAGAATTATCTTATGCGTTCATAGTGTTCAAGATAGTCGCCCTCCTCGTCATCTTCCCATGATAAAACAAGTTCGTTGTTTTTAAGTGTCTTGATTTTTGTTACTTCATAATCACCATAACCATAATCAAAACGCAATGTTGAGCCACTAATTTCCCAATCAAAATATTCGTCAACTTCGCCATAATAGGTCCAATATCCTGAGCCATTTTCCTTAAAACATACACCATATTTACCATCTTCATAATAGTCCGATTCTGTGCCATTGTTCCAAGTATCCTTATAATTATTCCAGGTGCCGACGATTTTATCAGTCTTTTTTTCACTGCTGTGGTCATCGCCATCAACACATCCGGTAAAACCGATGCACAACATGGCGGTAAATAGAAAAAAGAAAAACTTTTTCATAATAAATTTTGTTTAATTAAGGTTAATAGTACTGAAATGATATTCTCCAAATGTTTGCCACAGCCTCGGCATTTCCTCGCTGTGAAATAAAATAAATGTGGTTGCCGTCGCGGCTCCATGTTGGGCTTAAATCGTCAGCTGCGTGGTATGTAACCTGCATCAAACCTGAACCATCTTTTTTGCATACATATATATCGGTATTGCGATAAATCAACTTGCCGCTTTTAATAACTGACTCACCTGTGAATAGAATCCACTCGCCATCAGGTGAAACCACGGGCGTAGTAAAACTGCGCTCAGGGTCTGATACGATACACTCTTCAACACCCGTTGTGTAGTTTATGCGCCATATTTCGCTGCGGTTGTTACTACCCATGCGGGCACACAAGAAACTATTGTCGTCGGTTGGATAAGGGTTCATGCCTGATGCGTAGCTGGAAATGTAATTGTTTTCGGTGTTATAACTCCAAATGCTTGTGCCGTTGTTCTCCATGCGAGCAAAGAGTATCTGCTGCATGTCGGGTGTATAAACTGGAGAATAGTCGGAATTTGCAGATGTTATCTGGCGACATACATAACCTACGTTAGCATCGGTAATGAATATGTGTTGGCTTTTGCCTCGATTTTCAGAAAAGCAAATCTGCTTGCCATCAGGTGAATAAGCAAAATCCAAAACACTCTGGCGGTTGGTGCGCTGTGTCGCTCCACCCTGCTTGCCCAACTCCTTGATGAATATGTTGCTTGTATTGTTGCGATAAGATAGGTAAGCGATAGATTTCCCATCGACAGAAACGTCGATAATTTTATTGGAAAACCAGTTTAGAGAATTCGCTGTGCGCTTGATGATTGGCATGCACACATAGTCGTTGGTCGATGTCATCTGAGTCATGTCGAGACCGCTCTCCTCGGGAACAAACACAACCGAGTAATCCACCGATTGGGCGTGTGTTGCCAATGAACAACATCCGACAAAGAGGGATGCCAGGAAAATACTTCGTATGTTCATAAACAATTATTTTCACCATCGGACCTCATGTTATGGTAGATTATTATAAAAAGAAAGTGTGAGGCCGAATTTCGTTTATCAACAAGAAGGCTCTGACAAAACCTGACCAAAATAAACGATGCAATACCCCACACTTGAATAGTATGAGAATTGCATCGAAGAGATGTAATGTCATTACTAAACAAGAAATGAGTGTTGTTCCGTTGTCCTTTGGTCTTTGAAAACTGTCAGATTTTCTTGTTTGGACAAAAGCGAAAAACACTTTCGTAAAATATGTCTGCTTAATAGTAATAAGCTATTTAGCATCACAAATCTACGAAAAGTTTTCTAAAAGAACAACACTCCGTTGGGATATTGCACTAAAAAGTAAAAAATATTTAAATAGACAAAGAGTTCGACTAAAAAGCCGAACTCCAAAATGATTTCATATATGATTGTTATTACAAATGTATCGCTGCACCCAAAGCTGCCTCCGCAGCCTCCATCAGACCCTCGTGCATTGTAGGGTGTGAATGTATTGTGCGAGCTATGGTGTGAGCCGTAGTACCCAGACGTTTTGCAAGAGTAGGCTCGCCCAGCATCTCTGTGACGGTTGCGCCCACCAAATGTGCTCCAATGAGCTTCTCCTCTGCGTCGAAAATGAGCTTCACGAAGCCGTCACGATCGCCTGCCGCAGTGGCTTTGCCCGATGCGGTGAATGGGAAGCGTCCCACCTTGTACTCTATGCCCGCCTTCTGTGCCTGCTGTTCGGTCATGCCCACCGATGCCACCTCTGGTGAGGTGAAGATGCATGAAGGAATGGTTGAGTAGTCCACCTTATCGGGATTCAGTCCGCAGATATGCTCCACGCAGTGTATGGCCTCGGCCGAGGCAACGTGTGCAAGTGCAGGTGTTGCGATGATGTCGCCAATGGCATATATGCCCTTTGCTGAAGTCTGGTAATGTTCATCCACAACAATCTTGTCACGCTCCACAGCGATACCGCACTCCTCCAAACCGATATTCTCGATGTTTGACTTAATACCTACGGCCGACAGCACGACCTCTGCCGAGAGGGTCTCTGCGCCTTTCTTGCCTTCAATTTCAACCTGGCACATGCCGTTGCCATCTACGCTAACATTCTTGACTGTTGTTGAAGTCATCACCGCTGCACGCAACTTTCTGAAACTGCGCTCCATAGCCTTTGCTACCTCTTCATCTTCAAGAGGCATAATCTGAGGCATATACTCAATCAAAGTGACCTTAACACCAAGTGTGGCATAAAGGCAAGCAAACTCACTACCGATAGCACCCGTGCCCACCACAATCATCGACTCTGGGAGTTTGGGAAGTGTGAGTGCCTGCTTTGACGAGATGATGTGCTCGCCATCAATAGGCATAAATGGCATCTCGCGTGGACGAGCACCCGTCGCAAGGATGATGCTCTCGGCCTGGTAGATTGTGCCTTCTACATCTACTTTACCCTCGCCAGATAGACGTCCGAAGCCTGCAATGATGTCGATATTGTTCTTCTTCATCAGGAAGGCTACGCCTTTGCTCATGGTGTCGGCTACGGTACGTGAGCGTGCCACAATCTTCTCAAAGTCAGGCTTCACCTCACCATCCACCGCTACGCCATAGTGTGCGGCATTCTTGCAGTAGGAAAATACCTGTGCGCTCTTCAGGAGTGCCTTTGTTGGGATGCAGCCCCAATTCAGACATACACCACCCAGCTCTGCCTTCTCGACGATGGCAACTTTCTTGCCGAGTTGCGAGGCACGGATGGCAGCCACATAGCCGCCAGGTCCGCTACCTATTACTATAATGTCGTATTTCATAGTTTTAAGGTCTTGTTCTTGGTTGTTATTTTACCTCCAAAATCTTGCCGTGATCAGCAGCTACCGCACGCTTCCACTTCTCGCTGTAGCCTGGTTGCTCAATCTTGCCGGGGATGTCCTTGCCGTTGCCATTGTCCATAAAGCCGTTCTCGTCCTCACCCTTTACATTTCCGTCGATGTATTTCACCATAAGGTACTTGTCGAGGTTTGCCCAAATGTCGAATAGTTTCTGGGCGGTATCTGTTGAGAACTCGGTTGCAATCTTTGCCTTCTTCTTTGAGCTCGGAGTGTTACCCATTGCGATGTCAATATCCTTAACCAGGTCAAATGCCTTGTTCTCCCACTCGTCGATAAATTCGCGTACCTTCTTGCCAATAAGATCGTAGCGCAGATATGCAAACTGTGTCACACGGTTTGTAATCCAGAACATAGAAGTGTCAGAGTACTTGAGCATTGTGCCATTACCTTCACGCAAGCACTCGGGAGCCTCGGTTGTATTTACATAAATAGGTGTAAGTGGCGATGTTGCTGCATCATCTGTGCCAAACCACAAGATGCTGGTCTTATTCTGACGAGCCTGACCTACCATCCAGAAGCCTGTCTGCTGTGTAGCAATAGCACGCTCGTTTACATAAGTCTTGCCATCCACCTCGAAGTTCATAGGACGCCAACGGTAAGGAAGGGCGTGACCGCCAGCGCCGATGTCGGTTGTCATATCGAGAGGTGTACCCTCGTAGTGGTCACGCATAGCGTCGAACACCTGCTTTGGTGAGAGCTTGTGTGTAGGCTTCACCCAAAGAGGAAGGCGGTTTGCTGGGTTATGGCCCATAGCGTAGTCGAGATACTGGTCCATACCCTCAGAGAACATACGGAAGAAGCTCCAGATGCGAGCATCGCAACCACGCATGGCGCTGAAATCCAGCGGAGCGTAAGCGTCGGCGAATGAGAACTCCTCGTCCTTGCCGTTGAAGTAACCCTTCTCGCGAGCCAACGAAATCACATCCTTTGCATAGAGGCAATTCTCTGGGTCGTTGAGTGGGAATGTAGTGATGCGAGCTTGATTGGCATGGCCGCTGATGTATCCGTCGGGTACTCGGCGAGCTACCCATACCATACCCTTCTTACCTGGCCCCTTGCCAATCATCTCCATAATCCAAGCCTCGTTCTCGTCAGCGATTGAGAAACTCTCACCTTCTGATGCATAGCCGTAGGTGTCGGTAAGTGATGCGATTGTCTCGATAGCCTCGCGAGCAGTCTTGGCGCGCTGAAGAGTGATGTATATGAGTGAACCGTAGTCGATAATACCCTCTGGGTTATAAAGCTCTGAACGACCACCATAAGTTGTTTCGGTGATAATCAAACCGTGTTCGTTCATATTGCTAACGGTTGAGTAGGTCTGTGCAACCTGTGGGATGTCACCAAGATACTTGCCTGTGTCCCACTCATTCACTGCGAGCATTGTACCCGCCTTGTATTTTGTGGCGTTGTGCTTGTAGAGGCAGCCATAGAGCTGGTGAGAATCTGCCGAGTAGCTCACCATGACAGAGCCGTCGGTTGATGCACCTTTGGTGATGATAAAATTTGTGCAGGCAAGTGCAGGCGTAAGAGCCACCACAGCCAGCAGAGCTGATAAAATAATTTTTTTCATATTTTTTAAGTTTTAGTTATTTGTTTTCTTCGATATACAATATTTGCCAAAGATAAACAAAAAGGATGTAAACGCCTAAATTTTTACTATATTTGTCAAAACATTTCAATCAGATTTGCTATGAGAATAATAAAATATCTTCTCTTGTTACTTATTTCGGCTATCGCTGCTGGAGTGTCGGCTCAGAATTACGGTAATGGTTTGCCAGCAACCGATGCTTTGGGTCGTAAACTCCCTTCGGTTCAGGAGGCAGGCAAAGCTCGTGAAAAGTATATTGGATTGTTTTATTGGACGTGGCATACCAATTTTGCTCATATGGATGTGTGTATTCCTTCGGAATATATAGCCAAATCACCCGAGGCAGCGTATGATTTCAACCACCCCATTTGGCGTAAGGATATAACATCGAATTTCTGGGGCGAACCTCTGTTTGGTTTTTATCGTGATACCGATAAGTGGGTGTTGCGCAAGCACGCCGAGATGTTGGCGGCAGCAGGTGTCGATGTGTTATTCTTCGACTGCACTAATGGCTCGTTCACTTGGCGAGAATCATATAGAGCCTTATGCGAGACCTTTATTGAGGCTCGTCGTGATGGTGTGCAGACTCCACAGATTGCCTTTATGCTGGCATTCTGGCCTTCGCCAGATAGTCGCAAAGCGATAATTGATATTTACAACGACCTTTATAAGCCGGCTGAGTATGAAGAGTTGTTTTTTAAGTGGGAAGGTAAACCCCTCGTTATGGCATACCCCGAGATGTTGGCCGACGTGGAGGGTGATGCGGAGCAGACTGCAATCAATCGTGAGGTGAGAGAGTATTTTACCTTCCGCCCTGGTCAGCCTGTATATAACGTAGGCCCTCAGCGTCCTGACCATTGGGGGTGGTTGGAGATATATCCCCAGCACGGCTTTGCACCCAAGAAAAATGGCGGCTTTGAGCAGGCAACCGTTGGTGTATCGCAGAATTGGACAGCTCATAATGGATTGAGTGCTATGAATATGCCTGGGGCTTTTGGTCGTAGTTATACCGCCAAGAATGGTCACTCTGCAGAAGAGGAGGCAGTGGCGTTTGGCCTTAATTTTCAAGAGCAATGGGAACGAGCTTTGGAGATAGACCCCGATTTGATTTTTATTACAGGATGGAATGAATGGATAATGGGCCGTTTTGAAATGTGGCAGAATCAACCAAATGCCTTTCCTGATCAGTTTAATCAAGAATATAGTCGTGATATTGAGCCTATGCGTGGTGGTCATGGCGATAATTATTACTATCAGATGGTTGCAAATATCCGTCGTTTCAAAGGTATGTCGGGCGAGGAGGTTAAACCACAACCGAAGAGAAAAATTAGTATAGATGGTAATTTTGCTGACTGGGATGATGTTGCCGCTTACGAGGCTATCAAGGGTAACACTATACATCGTGACAGCCGAGGCTGGGGTAATTACCATTACATAAATAATAGTGGTCGCAACGATATAGTGTTGGCACGTGTAGCTCATGATACGAAGAATGTCTATTTTTATGTAGAATGTTCCGAGCCGATTACTTCTCCAAAGGATAATGCGTGGATGCGTCTCTATATTAACGCAGATCGTAGTGAGAAGACAGGATGGGAAGGTTATGACTATATCCTGAATCGTACTACCCCATCCCAAACTGCTGTTTTGGAATACTCGGCCGAGGGTTGGAATTGGAGCCATGTGTGTGATGTGGAGTTTTTTGTGGATGGATGTAGGATGGAACTTGTTATTCCTCGCAAGGTGTTGCAACTTGACGGTAAGAAATTTTTTGATCTTGAGTTTAAGTGGGTTGATAATTCGCAGGAGGATGGCGATATCTTTGATTTCTACATTAGTGGTGATGCTGCCCCACTTGGCCGGTTTAACTATTTGTACAGAGCAAAATAAAAGAAGATAATATGTCAATAAAGAGTGAAATAGAGCGTCTGCGTAATGAATTACCCCAAGGCGTGAAGCTATTGGCGGTGTCGAAATTTCATCCCGTTGAAGCATTACAACAGGCATACGATGCTGGACAACGAGCGTTTGGCGAGAGCCGCCCGCAAGAGCTGAAAGTAAAATATGAAACCTTGCCTAAAGATATCGAGTGGCACATGATAGGTCATTTGCAGACCAATAAGGTGAAATATATCGCTCGCTATGTTCATCTGATTGAATCTCTCGATAGTGTGCGTTTGGCCGAAGCTATCGAAAAAGAGGCAGCGAAGTGTGACCGCGCGATTGATTGCTTGTTGGAGATTCATGTGGCTCAAGAAGAGAGTAAGTCGGGCTGGGATTACGATGAACTACTTAACTTTGTACGCTCGCGAGGTTTCGAGGCTATGCCTCACATTCGCTTGCGTGGCGTGATGGGAATGGCTACCTTTGCCGATGATGAAACGGTAATAAGAGGTGACTTTCAGCGTCTTAAGGAATGTTTTACTGAACTTAAGGGGTATTTTGGTGAGGAGTTCGACACTCTCTCGATGGGAATGAGCGATGACTACCCTATTGCCATTGAATATGGTTCCACCGAGGTGCGTATAGGTTCAACTATTTTTGGGCAAAGAGAGTATTGATTGTATTATATGAATAAATAAAATCCGAGGCCAGCCTCGGATTTTATCATTTAATCTACCTTCTTTAATACTATTGCCGTGCGTGACGTATTATATATTTTTAGACGCGGATAGAGTGTGCCATCCTCGCCTTCGACATTGAAGGAGAAGTGCTCCTCGCCCTGCTTTTGGCGTGCCAGACCTCCGAAACGCTTCTCGTCGGTAGAGAGTACAACCTCGTACTTGCCAGCCTCGTGAACGGGTAACTCATAATCGGGTATGGCAGCTGTTGGGTGCCAGTTGAATACGAAGATAAGGTCGCGGTGAGAATATACCATGGTCTTGTTCTCCTCGTCCATCAGCAGGTTGTAAGGATAGCCGTCTGACATAACCTTATTCTCCTTGATAAGCTCAATCATAGCCTCGTCGAAATCGGCCCAGAAAGCATAGCGCAGGAAGCCGTTGTCACGCAACGACCACTGACGGCGTGCATAGTTATAAGACCAGTTGTTGCCCTCGCGAGGGAAGTCAATCCACTCGGGATGACCGAACTCGTTGCCCATAAAATTAAGGTATGCCTCACCACCAGTAGAGATGGTGAACAGGCGTATCATCTTATGCAGAGCCATGCCTCGATCAACAACCATGCTCTCGCAAGCGCGGTCCATCGAGTCGTACATGAGTTTATCCAACAGCCGGAATGCAATGGTCTTGTCGCCCACCAATGCCTGGTCGTGCGACTCGGCATAGGCCACAGTTTTCACTCCCGGCAGACGGTTGGTCATAATGCTCCACATCTCCCATATATTCCACTCTTCATCAGGCGTATCTTTTAGCATTTTAATCCAGAAATCGGGGATAGCCATACCTAAGCGGTAGTCGAAACCTACACCTCCATCCTCAATCTTGCAGCAGATGCCCGGCATGCCACTTACATCCTCGGCAATGGTTACTGCCGTAGGTCGAAAATCGTGGATAAGGCGGTTGGCGAGAGTGAGATAAGTCACAGCATCCAAATCAACGCCCTCATCGAAGAACTTTTCGCGACAATCGAAATCGGTGTAGCCACGGTGGTAATATAACATTGATGTTACACCATCGAAACGGAAGCCGTCGAAGTGGTACTCATCGAGCCAATATTTCACGTTTGACAACAAGAAGTGCTCTACACCCCCCTTGCCGTAGTCGAAGACCATAGAGTCCCAATACTGCTGATAACCAGCGTTGCCAGGTTTTGAGTAGTGGTGATCAGAACCATCAAGGTCGCGAATACCTTCATTCCAATTCTTTACATAGTGGGCGTGCACCAGATCCATAATCACAGCTATACCCATCTTGTGCGCCGTATCAACCAATGCCTTCAACTCTTCGGGTGTGCCGCAACGAGATGAAGGTGCAAAGAAGTTTGCAACATGATAACCAAACGAACCGTAGTAAGGATGCTCGGCAATTGCCATCAGCTGCACAGCATTATATCCCGCCTTTTTTATGCGAGGTAACACCTTCTTAGTGAACTCTTTATATGTTCCCACCTTAGGTTCTTCTTGAGACATACCCACGTGCGCCTCGTAAATCAACAAATCGCCCACTTGCGAGATGTCGAACTTCTTGTTTTTCCACTTGTATGGCTTCTCGGGGTTCCAGAATTGAGCTGTATAATTCTTTGATTGCTCATCCTGCACCACACGTGTAGCGTAGGCGGGAATGCGGTCATGCCAGCCGTTCTTGCCATGGACGTGTAGCTTATATAGTGAGCCGTGGGTTAAAAGATGGCCATACATTGCATTTGGCAAGAAGATGCTCCATACACCATCACGATTCTTGTCCAATCGCAGCTGCGTGCGCTGCCAAGAGTTGAAATCGCCAAAGATAAAGACATCGTAAGCCTCGGGTAACCACTCCCTGAACCACCATCCGTCGAGGGTATCATCCCACTGCCATCCGTAATAACGATAGCCGTTGGCGTAATCTACAATCGACCCTGTCTGCTGCTCAATGGCACTCATCCGATTAAGGTAACGATTGTGTCGCTCTTGAATTTTTTCAGCCACAGGATGTAACCACTCGTCACGCTCAACCATGGGTAGCATATTCTTCACGTTCTCCATATTGTTGGTTGTTTTTAATCATTTTATATACAAATATAAAAATTATTTCGTTATCTTTGTCGGAAATTGTAAGAAACAACTAATATTAACTAATAAATTACTAAAAAATTATGTTCAAAGGACAACCAAAAGGTTTGTATGCCCTGGCTCTCGCCAACACAGGTGAGCGTTTCGGCTACTATACCATGCTTGCGGTATTTGCACTCTTCCTTCGTGCCAACTTCGGTCTGGACGCTGGTGTAGCGGGTACTATCTATTCAACATTCCTCGGTTTGGTATATTTTATGCCTCTCATCGGTGGTATTATGGCTGACAAGTTCGGCTTCGGTAAGATGGTAACAAGCGGTATCTTCATTATGTTTATCGGTTACCTGTTGCTCTCATTCCCACTCGGTGGTGACACATTGGCTATGATTGCTATGTTGGGCGCACTCTTGTTTATCAGCGTGGGTACAGGTCTTTTCAAGGGTAACTTGCAGGTGATGGTAGGTAACCTCTACGACGATCCAAAGTATGCTGACAAGCGTGACTCTGCATTCTCAATCTTCTATATGGCTATCAACATTGGTGCTTTGTTTGCTCCAACTGCAGCTGTGAAGATCAAGGAGTGGGCTGAGACTTCACTCGGCTTCAGCGGCAACGACGCTTACCACTTCTCATTCGCTGTGGCTTGCGTAGCTCTGATCGCTTCAATTGCTATCTACTACATCTTCCGTCCTACATTCCGCCACGTAGAGGGTGGTGCTAAGAAGAAGGGCGAGGAGGCACAGGTGGTGGATACACTCACTCCAGAGCAGACAAAGGCTCGTATGATCGCTTTGTTCTTGGTATTTGCCGTTGTAATCTTCTTCTGGATGGCATTCCACCAGAATGGTTTGGCTCTTACATACTTCGCTGATGAGTTCACCGAGAAGACTTCAGAGGGCTTGCAGAGTATGGCATTTAACGTATGGAACTTGGTTCTTATCATCGTGGCTGTGTATGCTGGTTTCTCTTTCTTCCAGAGCGAGGAGGCAAAGTCGAAGATCGTTTCAGCAGCTATCGGATTGGGTGTGATTGGTATCTTGGTTTACAAGTGCCTCAACGTCCTCAACCTCACCCATTCAGTAGCAGTTAGCGCACCTATCTTCCAGCAGTTTAATCCATTCTATGTAGTTGCTTTAACCCCTGTATCTCTTGCAATCTTCGGTTCGTTGGCAGCAAAGGGTAAGGAGCCTTCAGCACCTCGTAAGATTGCTTACGGTATGTTGGTTGCAGCGATCGGTTTCGCTGTGATGGCATTTGGTTCATTCGGTCTTTTGACTCCAAACGAGCAGGCTGCAGCTGGTGAGGCTGGCACATTCGTATCAGCTAACTGGTTGATCTCAACTTACCTCGTTTTGACATTCGCTGAGTTGTTGCTCTCACCAATGGGTATCTCATTCGTATCGAAGGTAGCTCCTCCAAAGTACAAGGGTATGATGATGGGTTGCTGGTTTGTAGCAACTGCTATCGGTAATATGCTCGTGGCTGTGGGTGGTTTGCTTTGGGGTAACATTCCATTGTGGATCGTATGGTCAGTATTTATCGTATTGTGCTTGATCTCAGCTCTCTTTATGTTCGTTATGATGAAGCGTCTGGAGGCTGCTACAAAGTAAGCGATTTAAGACAATTTATAGGTCGGCAACATCGTTGGGTGTTGCCGATTTTTATTTGTCGTGATATTTGCATACATTTGTCGAAACTCAATTGTGGAAAACTGATGAAAGCTATATTCATTACAATGATGATTGCCTACATGGGCGGCAACTTATACCTATTCGTGCGCTCGTTGCAACAACTTTCGCACTTG